>NZ_JBWKYI010000074.1:0-592 GCF_059423705.1 Pedobacter sp. GW460-11-11-14-TSB4 | reverse complement strand
TTCTTCCACGCAAGCGTGGGCCTAAATATCGCACCAGGCGACCTTTTCAATTTATAGAAAACCAAGTGATTGAGCTACGACAAAAAGGGAATTCGAAGCATGAGATCGTTAGAATCTTAAAGCCGAAATTGCATAAATTTACTCCATCGGCATCCGGGGTTTACAATATTAGTAAGCGTTATGGCCTTAATAGGCTTAACCTAAGGATGAAGGAGAACAAAAGGAAGATCATTAAGGAAAGAATGGGACAACTTGGACACATTGACTGCCATCATCTTGACAAAGCTATATTAAGAGGACAAAGCCGTAAGCTCTATCTGGTATGCTTACTGGATGACTATAGTCGTCTGGCCTGGGCAGAGGTAACAGAAGATATAACTTCACTAACGGTGATGTTTGCTACCATGAGATGCATCAATATGCTACAGAGTGAATATGGAATAAAATTCGAAGAAATCATCTCTGACAATGGACCAGAGTTTGGTCAACGACAAAGCCAAAATAAAATGAACCATCCTTTTGAACGCATGCTTATCGAATTGGATATCAAGCATAGATATACTCAACCTTACAGGCCTCAAACCAATGGAAA
>NZ_JBWKYI010000073.1:0-704 GCF_059423705.1 Pedobacter sp. GW460-11-11-14-TSB4 | reverse complement strand
ACCATTACCAACGGTACAAACGATAGCAATGGTAAAGTAACACTCGATCCGGCAACAGGCGCGGTAAGTGTGGCTGCGAATACCCCAGCTGGTGTTTACACCTTAACTTATACCATCACCGATAAACTGGATGCTTCGAAAACTTCTACTGCAACAGTGAAAGTAACCGTGAATTCAGGTACATTATTGGCGAAGGATGATGCCGGCACTTCAAATTCAGTAACCGGCGGAACAGCGGTTGCCAATGTTTTGGCAAACGATACTTACAACGGAACAACTGTTGCTCCAACTTTGGCTGATGTGACCATCACGAATGGTAGCAACGATAGCAATGGTAAAGTAACACTCGATCCGGCTACAGGCGCAGTAAGTGTGGCTGCGAATACCCCGGCTGGCGTTTATACCTTAACTTATACGATCACCGATAAACTAGATGCTTCGAAAACTTCTACCGCAACGGTGAAAGTAACCGTGGCTTCAGGTACTTTATTGGCTAAAGATGATGCAGGTACTTCAAATTCGGTAACTGGTGGAACGGCAGTAGCTAATGTTTTGACAAATGATACCTACAACGGAACGACTGTTGCTCCGACTTTGGCTGATGTGACCATCACCAACGGTACAAATGATAGCAATGGTAAAGTAACACTCGATCCGGCAACAGGAGCGGTAAGTGTGGCTGCGAATACACCGGCTGGTGTTTA
>NZ_JBWKYI010000072.1:0-905 GCF_059423705.1 Pedobacter sp. GW460-11-11-14-TSB4 | reverse complement strand
GGCGTTTATACGTTGATTTATACGATCACCGATAAACTGGATGCTTCGAAAACTTCTACCGCAACGGTGAAAGTAACTGTGGCTTCAGCTGCTTTATTGGCGAAGGATGATGCAGGTACTTCAAATTCGGTAACAGGCGGAACAGCAGTTGCCAATGTTTTGTCAAACGATACTTACAATGGAACGGCAACCGCTCCAACTTTGGCTGATGTCACCATTACCAACGGTACAAACGATAGCAACGGTAAAGTAACACTCGATCCGGCAACAGGAGCAGTAAGTGTGGCAGCCAATACACCGGCTGGTATTTATACCTTAACTTATACCATCACCGATAAACTGGATGCTTCGAAAACTTCTACCGCAACGGTGAAAGTAACCGTGGCTTCAGGTACTTTATTGGCTAAAGATGATGCAGGAACAGCTAACTCGGTAACCGGTGGAACAGCAGTTGCGAATGTACTTTCGAACGATACCTACAATGGTACCACCACAGCACCAACTCTGGCAGACGTGACCATCACCAACGGTACCAACGATAGCAATGGTAAAGTAACACTCGATCCGGCAACAGGAGCAGTAAGTGTGGCAGCCAACACCCCGGCTGGCGTTTACACCTTGACTTATACCATCACCGATAAACTGGATGCTTCGAAAACCTCTACTGCAACGGTAAAAGTAACCGTGGCTTCAGCTGCTCTATTGGCGAAGGATGATGCAGGTACTGCTAACTCGGTAACCGGCGGAACAGCGGTTGCCAATGTTTTGGTAAACGATACTTACAATGGAACAACCACAGCTCCAACTTTAAATGATGTCACCATTACCAACGGTACAAACGATAGCAACGGTAAAGTAACACTCGATCCGGCAACAGGAGCAGTGAGTGTGGCAGCCAACACACC
>NZ_JBWKYI010000071.1:0-1218 GCF_059423705.1 Pedobacter sp. GW460-11-11-14-TSB4 | reverse complement strand
CAAATAAAAAGTTTTTTTTCTGAGAAGCATTACTTTAGATTTATGCAGCAGGCTCCAGGAGGTATGGCGTACCTCTTTTAACAGCAGCAAAAGCTCTGCTCAGTAGCTTATTTTTTATCACATTCAGTACACACATAGCGTTTTTTCCCTCAGCTTTTTTTCGATCATAGTATCGTTTGAATTCGTTATCTTTTTTTATCGTGTTTAGCGCACACATGGTCAGTAACGCCTTTAGTTTTTTATTGGCGAGGTTGCTTACCCGGTTTCTCCCTCGTATACTCGTCCCCGAGCTATGTGGAAATGGGACTATTCCACAATAGCTCGCAAACTTTCTGTAGTCTGAAAATGCAGCGAAGGCTTCAGTATGGATCAGGATAAACATAGCCGTCTGCTTTCCGATCCCATGCACGCTCTGCACAAGGCTGAACTGTTCGTTTAGTTCCTGGTCCTCTGTTATTAAGGCTGCCAACTCGATATCTACCTTTTTTATCCGTTCGGCGTAAAGGGCAAGCATTTCCTGGCTATCGGCTATGCAATAGCCAGCGTTCTCCCTATCAAATCCTTTAAGCTCTGAGCAAGTGCATTTAAAAGAGGTCTGGTGTCTTACCAACTGTTCGCGGTGTGCCAGCAGGTGTTTGAGTTTTGAGCTTGTTGCCGAAGGAAGGAGGTAAGGACGGGCTTTGTGCTGATTTGAAAAAGCATAGCTTGCGATTGCCTGTGCGTCAGCCTTATCAGATTTCCCCCGTTTAAGTCCAATGGAACGCTTAATGTGCAGCCCGTTTTCAACCCATATAGATAAATCATTTGCATGCATAAAGTTGGTTATGGGGCAGATATAAATACCTGTATGCTCGCAACAGAAAAGAACCTTCTTAGGCGCGATACCATGTATGGAAAGCCATTCCAGCATTAGGCCAAAGCCATCATAGCTGTTCTTAAAAACATGGTGAAGGGGCTTGTCGAAACAGGCCTGTGTAACAACAGCAACATCGATGGTTGATTTGGAAATATCTATTCCAACAAATAGTTCATAATTCATAACTTTACGGTTAAGTGAAATGGAAATCCTAAAGTTGAATAAAACTGAATCCCTTAATAGTCCGCTAGACTAAAATTCTATATGGTTCTTGTTCAACTAAAAAGCAGAGGTCTGTTACAGGTTCTAGATCGTAAGTCTGGATCGCAGCATAGTTCACCTCTGCTTTTAAGGTTTCCTTT
>NZ_JBWKYI010000070.1:0-1363 GCF_059423705.1 Pedobacter sp. GW460-11-11-14-TSB4 | reverse complement strand
CAACCGCTCCGACTTTAAACGACGTCACCATTACCAACGGTACGAATGATAGCAACGGTAAAGTAACACTCGATCCGGCTACTGGAGCGGTAAGTGTGTCAGCCAACACACCGGCTGGCGTTTATACCTTAACTTATACGATCACCGATAAACTGGATGCTTCGAAAACGTCTACCGCAACGGTAAAAGTAAACGTGGCTTCAGGTGCTTTATTGGCGAAGGATGATTCGGGAAGTGCAAACGGTCTGGTAGGGGGAGTAGCTGTAAATAATGTCCTTTCTAATGATAGTTATAATGGAACTTCAACCGCACCAACCTTAAATGATGTAAACTTATCGCAGATTTCGACTACAAATCCTAACGTAACACTTAATGTTTTAACCGGACAGGTAGAGGTAAAACCAAATACACCAGCAGGTATTTACACCTTAGTTTATGAAATCGTAGATAAATTAGATGCAAATCAAACTAAACAAGCTACAGTAACCATCACGGTTGCTGCACCTGCATTGGTTGCCACAAACGATAGCGGAAATGCAAACGGCTTCACCGGCGGAACAGCAGTTGAAAATGTATTGCTTAACGATACCTACAACGGCAATCCGGCTACCTTAAATGAAGTGAAACTAAGTCAGGTTTCGACTACGAATCCGAATGTTACTTTAGATGTGACAACCGGAAAGGTGAATGTTGCACCAAACACGCCGGCAGGAACTTATACTTTGGTTTACCAGATCGAAGATAAACTGAACCCAGGCAAGACGAAAACAGCTACGGTAACCATCACGGTTGCTGCACCTGCATTGGCTGCCACAAACGATAGCGGAAATGCAAACGGCTTCACTGGCGGGACAGCAGTTGAAAATGTATTGCTTAACGATACCTACAACGGTAACCCGGCTACCTTAAATGAAGTGAAATTAAGTCAGGTTTCGACCACCAATCCGAATGTTACTTTAGATGTGACAACCGGACAAGTGAATGTTGCACCAAATACGCCGGCAGGAACTTATACTTTGGTTTACCAGATCGAAGATAAACTGAACCCAGGTCAGACGAAAACGGCTACAGTAACCATCACGGTTGCTGCACCTGCATTGGCAGCCACAAACGATAGCGGAAATGCAAACGGCTTCACCGGCGGAACTGCAGTTGAAAATGTATTGCTTAACGATACCTACAACGGTAACCCGGCTACCTTAAACGAGGTGAAATTAAGCCAGGTTTCGACCACGAATCCAAATGTTACTTTAGATGTGGCAACCGGAAAAGTGAATGTGGCACCAAATACGCCGGCAGGAACTTATACTTTGGTTTACCAGATCGAAGATAAACTGAACCCAGGTCAGACGAAAACGGCTAC
>NZ_JBWKYI010000069.1:0-1388 GCF_059423705.1 Pedobacter sp. GW460-11-11-14-TSB4 | reverse complement strand
TGTCTAGTCCTTGAAAAAGTTGACTATTTATTTTACTAAATTATAAAAATAAAAGAACCATTAAAATCTATTTTGATGGTTCTTTTTTCTTCCACCGTTTTACAAATATCTTAGGTTTTGAGTGCGCTTGCCTCGGCGTTAACATATTTACTGAAGAGTGTAATCTCATCTGGTTATATAATTCAATCGCCTGGTGCACTTGTTTATATAATTGGGCTTTCCCCTTAAAGACTGCATCCAATCCAAATTCGTCCTTTAAAATCCCATTGACTCTTTCTGCGACTGCATTTTCATATGGATCACCATTTTCAGTCATACTGATTGTGATGTTGTTATGCGATAAAAGCCTGATATAATCATAGCTGCAATACTGTAGTCCCCTGTCAGAATGGTGGATGAGCTGATGCTCATACTCCCTCTTGCTTATGGCCATCTCCAATGCCTTTTTCGTAGACACAGCCTTCATATCGCCACAGACTTCATACCCCATTATTAGCTTCGAGCCTGCGTCGGTAACCAGATGCAGATATTCATTTCCTGCAACCGTTTGTAGGTATGTTATATCTGAAACCCATAGCTGTTCAGGCATGGTTAGTTCCAGGTCCTTAGTTAGGTTGGGGTATTTCCTCATCCAGTGCTTCGAATCAGTTGTTCTGGTATACTTGCGTTTCCGTTGGACCAGCAGATGCTGTGATCTTAATATCCCAAAAAGTTTGTCGCGTCCAACCCACATGTTCTTGCGGGACATGCTTTCCCGTAACATCACATGCAGCTTACGGACCCCGGTCCGCGGTAGCTTATGTCGAATGTTCAGGACCATCTCTTTGATCTCCTGCTCTGCAACAGTCTTTTTTGAGCTATTGGATCTTGCCTTATAGAAAGCCTGTTTCGTGTAGCCAAACAGCTTGCACAACTTAGTAATAGTGTTCTTACTGGATAAAAGTGCTATTTCTTGAACTGCTTGGCGCCAGACTTTTTTCGGATCTCGATGTTCAGTTCCCGCTCCGCGATCTCAACAAATTTCTTGTACATGGAAAGCTGATGTTCTGCTTCCCTTAACTTCTTTTCCAATGCCTTGTTCTCTTGCTTTAACTCGAACTCAAGCTCTTTGAGTCGCTGTTGATCGTTGTCCTTCATAGGCCTGCCAATGCTTTTATATCTTGGATAGGCTAATTTACTATATTTTCGTAACCAATTCTGAATACACTGATTTCCGCGGATATCGTATTTACGTTGCAACTGGTCTTTATTCAAATGACCGTTCTCGTACTCCTCTACCACTAATCGCTTGAAACTTTCACTGTAACTCCGGGGTGAACGTTGCAATTTTTTTAAATTATTATTGACCATTTTGTTAAGATTTGGTCAACCTTTTTTAGGACTCCACA
>NZ_JBWKYI010000068.1:0-1678 GCF_059423705.1 Pedobacter sp. GW460-11-11-14-TSB4 | reverse complement strand
TCCTTCCCGCATGCGCGGGAAGGACGACCGCTTTATTGGAATCTGTTAGTAATGGCGTAGGCGAGAACCCGAAGACACTGCGAAGTAAAATCTTTAACTTTCCAAAGAAAGTTAAAAAGCTCTCGCCCTAAGTTCAGGACTGCGCTCCAATCTAAATGAAAAACTACCTTTTAGTTCAAAAACCCTTTAGCTTTTTCGAGCAGCTCGCTGCCTTTCTTGCCAATCTCTTTTTTACCCTTTTCGATGGTTGAAGGTTGTGTGTACTCACTCACCGAATTGGAAAGCGCTTTAAATTTGCCGATGCCGGCAAATACTTCTTTAGTATAAGGAACTCCCTGTTGCTTCATCAGTTTTTCCCAATCAACCTTCGATAGCAGTGCGATCATATATTTGGTGGCAATTTTGCCTATAAATGCTTTGTCGTATACTCCTGTTAGTGCCTTATCTGATTTACGATCTTTTACATAGACAATGGTTTGCTGCAGGGCTTCACGTTCACTGTTAGAAAATAATGGGCTTTTGCTTAGCTTTTCTAATGCCGGAAGCGACTGCTCTGGTCTTTCTTTTTTTAAATTCAGGTAAGCGGTTATCCCCCAAACCAGTTCATTTTGGACGCCGAGTTTATTCATGTCGTTTAAAAAAGCCTCAAAATCTTCAAGCGATCGCTCCTCATCAATTTTGCGCTCCATTCTCATCCGGTCAAAACCTCTGAAAAGGTAGTTCATGCCATGAAAGGCAACATGGGTTTGTTCATCATTTAAGCGGCTCCAGCCAAAAAAGGCTTTCGTGTAGGGGAGTGGAATTTTCTCATTTTTATCAAGCCATTTAATATTTCGCGAGAGACCATCTTCTGACAGGTAAAAAAGATTATTGCCAAAAAACAGAAAGCCACGGACAAATTCGAGCAAGGTTTTAACTTCGCAATCATCCAGCAACTCTGGCTGAGTTTTAGCGCATTCATATAATGCAAAAGGCTGCCCTAAATCTCTGGTGGTTAAAACTGCCATACTTAAAATGGCATGTTCAATGTTTTGATAGTAAACCTTTTTTAGGTCTTTAAAAAAAGGATCCGGTGTTTTAACGCCAGTCTTCATTGCAATAAATCCAGCTGTTAAAAGCGGGAAAACATCTTCGTCGGTTTCTTTCACAAATTGTTTAACCGAGCGGTATTCTTTATACAGCCTTAAGGCGTCTATTACTGAAATATTTTCGTCGCCATTTCCGTTCACCTTATTTAAGGTACGAACAACACTTTGTGCCTGTTTACTGAATTTTTGATATTCGGGTTGAGTTGTATCTTGAACTGCAGTTGAACGGACAGCTATTTTAGCGAACTTATAAAAGATGATTTTATCATAGTTAATGTTTGCTGTCAATTTCTTCTTGTCAAGATCGAGCAGCACCTGATCTGTTTTATCACCAGAGCAGGCAGCTAAAAAAAGTACAGTGCAAAATAAAACTAAATTCTTCATGAGGTAATTTTTTAAACAAATAGAGGTATAAAAAAACATTTTAGGAGAGAAAAAAAACAAGAACTGTAAACATCTTCTGCATTTAACCTGTGAAAAGGCAGGGCTGTTTATTAAAATTTAATTTTTTTAAGCCATTTGAATCTAAAATGACAAATATTTTAAAAAATTAGGTAGCGTGATTAGCAAATTAATAATGAGCTTTTAAT
>NZ_JBWKYI010000067.1:0-1836 GCF_059423705.1 Pedobacter sp. GW460-11-11-14-TSB4 | reverse complement strand
TATTAAAACTAAAAGAGCAGGCTCAAGCCTGCTCTTTTTTGCGCTTAAATTTTAGATGTTGTCTTGCTGTCCCGAAGCTTTGGGATCAGCATCTTTTTGTCTAAGACCCTGAAATAAATTTACTCCGTAGCTTTTCGCTGCGCTACAGGTCAGGGTGACGTCTTGGATTAATTACTCGCGACGAATGATATTACAAATTACCCCTCAATTCCTGCTCACGCTCTAAGGATTCAAATAAAGCTTTAAAGTTGCCCGCACCAAAACTTTGTGCGCCTTTACGCTGAATAACCTCGAAGAAAAGGGTAGGACGGTCTTCAACTGGTTTAGTGAAAATTTGCAATAAATACCCTTCTTCATCACAATCGACTAAAATGCCAAGGCTTTCTAATAAGGCTATTTCTTCATCAATTTTGCCTACACGTTGTGGCATCATATCGTAATAAGCTTCTGGTGGCGCACTTAAAAACTCCACACCACGCGCTTTCAGTTCTTTAACCGTTTTAACAATATCTTTAGTGGCTACAGCAATATGCTGAACACCTTCACCTTCGTAATATTCCAGGTATTCTTCAATCTGCGATTTCTTTTTGCCTTCGGCAGGTTCATTAATCGGGAATTTCGAATAGCCATTTCCGTTACTCATCACCTTACTCATCAAAGCCGAATATTCAGTGTTAATCTGCTTATCATCAAAAGATAAAATGTTAACAAAACCCATTACGTCTTCGTACCATTGTACGGCTTCATTCATGCGGTTCCAGCCTACATTACCCACACAATGGTCGATATATAAAAGCCCAGCATCAGCAGGTTGATAATCGCTTTCCCATACCCGGTAACCTGGCATAAAAGTTCCATTATAATTTTTACGCTCAATAAACATGTGTACTGTTTCGCCATAAGTGTAAATACCACTCATTTTAAGCTCTCCGTTTTCATCCGTTAAGGTTTGAGGGGCCAGATAGGGTTTTGCACCACGTTTTGTGGTTTCTTCAAAGGCACTGTAAGCATCGTCTACCCAAAGGGCCAATACTTTTACACCATCGCCATGTTTTTTTACATGCTCTGCTATTGGATGATCTGATTTTAATGCCGTCGTTAAAATCAGTCTGATTTTTCCTTGTTGCAACACGTAGGATGAACGATCACGAACGCCTGTTTCAGGTCCGGCATAAGCCAAACTTTGAAATCCAAATGCCGTTTTGTAGTAGTGTGCTGCTTGTTTGGCATTACCTACGTAAAATTCGATATAATCTGTTCCGTTAATAGGCAGAAAATCTGGTGCTTTTGATATTTTTTCTGCAAATGTTTGTGTTTCCATTGTTGTTATTATTAAGTCCGAGGTCGGAGGTCCGAAGTCGGATGTGCTATTGTTTTAAATATTGGATGATTGCTTATTTATCTGCTCTTTATCTTCGGACCCCGGTCTCCCGACTTCCGACTCATTTAAATGTTGAATGATTGCTTATTTATCTACTCTTTATCTTCGGACCCCGGTCTCCCGACTTCCGACTCGTTTAAATGTTAGATGATTGCTTATTTATCTGCTCTTTATCTTCGGACCCCGGTCTCCCGACTTCCGACTCATTTAAATATTGGATGATTGCTTATTTATCTGCTCTTTATCTTCGGGCTCCGGTCTCCCGACTCATTTAAACGTTAGATGATTGCTTATTTATCTGCTCTTTATCTTCGGACTCCGGTCTCCCGACTTCCGACTCATTTAAATGTTGAATGATTGCTTTATTTATCTGCTCTTTATCTTCGGACTCCGGTCTCCCGACTTCCGACTCGTTTAAATGTTAGATGATTGCTTATTTATCTGCTCTATATCTT
>NZ_JBWKYI010000066.1:0-1964 GCF_059423705.1 Pedobacter sp. GW460-11-11-14-TSB4 | reverse complement strand
GATAGCAATGGTAAAGTAACACTCGATCCGGCAACAGGAGCAGTGAGTGTGGCAGCCAATACCCCAGCTGGTGTTTATACCTTAACTTATACGATCACCGATAAACTGGATGCTTCGAAAACTTCGACAGCAACGGTAAAAGTAACTGTGGCTTCAGGTGCTTTATTGGCGAAAGATGATGCAGGTACTTCAAATTCGGTAACCGGCGGAACAGCGGTAGCCAATGTTTTGGTAAACGATACTTACAACGGAACAACGACAGCTCCAACTTTAAACGATGTCACCATTACCAACGGTACCAACGATAGCAATGGTAAAGTAACACTCGATCCGGCTACAGGCGCAGTAAGTGTGGCAGCCAATACCCCGGCTGGTGTTTACACATTAACTTATACGATCACCGATAAACTGGATGCTTCGAAAACTTCTACTGCAACGGTAAAAGTAACCGTAGCTTCAGGCGTTATATTGGCGAAAGATGATGCAGGAACAGCTAACTCGGTAACAGGCGGAACAGCGGTTGCGAATGTTTTGACAAACGATACTTACAACGGAACAACCACAGCTCCAACTTTGGCTGATGTCACCATTACCAACGGTACAAACGATAGCAATGGTAAAATAACACTCGATCCGGCAACAGGAGCAGTTAGTGTGGCAGCCAATACCCCAGCCGGCGTTTACACTTTAACTTATACCATTACTGATAAACTGGATGCTTCGAAAACTTCTACCGCAACGGTAAAAGTAACCGTGGCTTCAGGCGCGTTATTGGCGAAGGATGATGCAGGTACTTCAAACTCGGTAACAGGTGGAACGGCAGTTGCGAATGTCTTGACAAACGATACTTACAACGGAACTTCAACCGCACCAACTTTGGCTGATGTCACCATTACGAACGGTACAAATGATAGCAACGGTAAAGTAACGCTCGATCCGGCAACAGGTGCGATAAGTGTTGGCGCGAATACCCCGGCTGGTGTTTACACCTTGACTTATACGATCACCGATAAACTGGATGCTTCGAAAACGTCTACTGCTACGGTTAAGGTTACTGTTTCTTCTGGCGCATTGTTGGCGAAAGATGATGCAGGAACAGCTAATTCGGTAACCGGTGGAACAGCGGTAGCCAATGTTTTGACAAACGATACTTATAACGGAACGACAACCGCTCCGACTTTAAACGACGTCACCATTACCAACGGTACGAATGATAGCAACGGTAAAGTAACACTCGATCCGTCAACGGGAGCGGTAAGTGTGGCTGCGAATACCCCAGCTGGAATTTACACCTTAACTTATACGATCACCGATAAACTGGATGCTTCTAAAACTTCTACTGCGACGGTAAAAGTAACTGTGGCTTCAGGCGCATTATTGGCGAAAGATGATGCAGGAACTGCTAATTCGGTAACAGGTGGAACAGCGGTAGCCAATGTTTTAACAAACGATACTTACAATGGAACGGCAACCGCTCCAACTTTAAATGATGTGACCATTACCAACGGTACCAACGATAGCAATGGTAAAGTAACACTCGATCCAGCAACAGGAGTAGTAAGTGTGGCCGCGAATACACCGGCTGGTGTTTATACTTTGACTTATACCATTACTGATAAACTGGATGCTTCGAAAACTTCTACCGCAACGGTTAAGGTTACTGTTTCATCTGGCGCATTATTGGCGAAAGATGATGCAGGTACTGCTAACTCGGTAACCGGCGGAACAGCGGTTGCGAATGTTTTGACAAACGATACCTACAATGGAACAACGACAGCTCCAACTTTAAGCGATGTCACCATCACCAACGGTACAAATGATAGCAATGGTAAAGTAAGCCTTGATCCGGCAACAGGAGCAGTGAGTGTGGCAGCCAATACATCTGCTGGCGTTTATACGTTGATTTATACGATCACCGATAAACTGGATGCTTCGAAAACTTCTACCGCAACGGTGAAAGTAAC
>NZ_JBWKYI010000065.1:0-2049 GCF_059423705.1 Pedobacter sp. GW460-11-11-14-TSB4 | reverse complement strand
ACAGCCCTGGCTTCAACAACTGCGTTGACCAATGGCACTTATTATGCCAGTCAGACTTTAAACAGTTGTGAGAGCGCAAGCCGTGCACAGATCACTGTAACGATCACAGCTACAGCTGCACCAACGGCAAGCAACCAGACTTTCTGCGAAATCTCCAATGCTACGGTTGCGAATTTAGCTGCGGCAGGAACTACGGTTAAATGGTATACCCAGGCAACAGGCGGAACAGCCCTGGCTTCGGGTACAGCTTTAACCAATGGCACTTATTATGCCAGTCAGACTTTAAACGGTTGTGAGAGCGCAAGCCGTGCACAGATCACGGTAACAATCACGGCTACACCAGCACCAACGGCAAGCAACCAGACTTTCTGCGAAATCTCGAATGCTACGGTTGCGAATTTAGCTGCAGCAGGGACTTCAGTTAAATGGTACACCCAGGCAACGGGCGGAACTGCTTTGGCTTCGGGAACAGCTTTGACCAATGGTACTTATTATGCCAGTCAGACTTTAAACAGTTGTGAGAGCGCAAGCCGTGCACAGATCACGGTAACGATTTATCAAACGCCAAAAGGCTTTAATGATACCAGGACTTTAGATTGTGCTGGAAGTTTTAGCTATAATATTCAAACCTTAAATATTAATAATACGGCTAATGGTGGGAATTCGGTTCCGGCATCCTTCACCTGGACAGTAAATTCAAATACGAATGTTACGGGTGCTGCTAATGGAACGGGTAATACAATTACGCAAACTTTAATTAATACGAGTAACAGTATCCAAACAATCGTGTATACCATAACACCAAAGGCAACTGTTACAGGTGGTTGCGTTGGTAATGCATTTACTGTAACGGTATCTGTTCCGGTATGCTCGTCGATATCGATTACAAAATCTGCGGATGTTTCATCAGTTAATAAAGCTGGAAATGTTATTCATTACACCATAACGGTAAGCAATACTGGAAATGCAAATCAAAATAACGTAATCGTTAGCGATCCCTTGCTAGGTGGTGCTTTAAGCAACCCAACAAAAACCGGAAATACAGATAATATTTTAGAAAAAGGCGAAATCTGGACTTACAATGGATCTTATACAGTACTTCAATCAGATTTAAATAATAATGGTAACCCAACAAATAACCTAGGAAAGGTTACCAATACAGCAAGTGTTAGTACCACCGAGTTACCAACGGCAAAGACAGCAACGGCTGATGTTAACATTGCTTTAAGTCCGGCGGTTACTTTAGTGAAAACCGGAACATTAAACATTAATGGAAACTCGATCAGTTACCTGTTTACAGTTAAAAATACCGGTAATGTAACCTTGAATAACCTCGTGATAACAGATAGCAAGGTTACGGGCACTATAACATTGGCTGCTACAACACTGGCACCCGGAATGAGTACTACGGCTACGGCTTCATATACAATTTCTACTGCTGAAAAGGCCTTAGGCTCGGTGAGCAATACCGCTACTGTTAGCGGAAAAGATCCGTTAAATGGCACTGTTTCTGATATTTCGGGAACTACTGAAGGCAACAATACACCAACTGTAACCAATACCGGCGTTTATGCAGTTGATGATGAAGGAACTTTAAATGCAGTAACAGGCGGTGTTGCCGTGAACAATGTGTTGGTTAACGATAAAGTGAACGGTAACCAGGCTACTTTAGCTAATGTGACCATCAGTCAGATTTCGAGTTCAAACCCTAACATCTCTATTGATCCTGCAACTGGAAAAGTAAATGTTCTTCCGGGTACACCTGTAGGAACATATACATTGGTTTATCAGATTGAAGATAAAGCAAACCCTGGAAATGTAAAAGAAGCGACTGTTACGGTTCACTTGATTAGCGGAGCGATATTAGCTGTTGATAATAGTGGAAGTGCAAATAGTGTTACCGGCGGAACGGCGGTTGCTAATATTCTGGGTAACGATACCTACAATGGTGGTGCACAAGCAAACCTATCTAATGTCACCATTACCAACGGTACAAACGATAGCAATGGTAAAGTAACACTCGATCCGGCAACAGGCGCGGTAAGTGTG
>NZ_JBWKYI010000064.1:0-2065 GCF_059423705.1 Pedobacter sp. GW460-11-11-14-TSB4 | reverse complement strand
GTAAACCTCGCGGCCGATCAGTTATATATCTTCGGTTTCAGTTCCGGCCGGTCTTATTCGTCCAACCTGTGTTTCAATCCGTTTCAATCTTTTTTTGTTATCTTCCCGACATCCGCCGTTCCGATTTTTTTGCCCTTCCTTTTGGTTGGGAGTGCAAAGGTAAGGATCTTTTTTAAACTTCCAAATAAAATAAATTTTATTTTTTCTGTCTTCTTTTTTCCTCTCCCCTTATTTCAATACGCTAATGTTATTTAGCTTTCCGTCCTTCCGAACCGGGCTGCAAAGGTAGCAATCTTTTCTTCTCCCGCAATATTTATTTTAAAATAAATATTGCCTCACTCGCCCTAATGCCATCCTTATCTAAAACCCTTCCTCCGAAGCGGGATGCAAAAGTAGGATTTTTTATCGTACACGCAAAACATTTTTATGGAATGGGGCGGGGATTAGCGTAACCACATGGCTTACAGACAGAAAAAATATGCCGATGGTTAAAACTTTTTAAGGAAACAAGTGTTTATCGGCGCACCGCCCCCAAACAATCCTGAAGTTTTCCTTGCAGCCAGTCAGCCCCTGCAAAATAAACCTGATTGAAATGAAAAGCCCACAGCGCAGCGAGGACTTGGAATGAAAAGCAGGAACCAACCTGGATAGTAGCACTAAACCTGCTTTACTAAAAAAAACAATTCGCCAATTAATATTTGCAAAATGGAATAACAACCAATTCCTTTATGCTCTGACAATAGCCAAAAGTTTTTTACCCGTAGTTAAAACAAGCACAGCGACTAGCCCTGCTGCTAATCCAAAAGCAAATTCTCTAAGAATTGAAGGCCAAGTATGAAGAACATGATGTAGAAAACTAACATTGTGCGCAAAAATCCCACCTGAAACCAGGATCAATGCGACCGTACCTACAACACTTAATATTTTTATTATAACCGGTAAGGAACGAACCAATAGATTTCCTATGGATGAGAATATACCTTTTTCGCCCGAGGCCTTCATTAAACGATATCCAACATCATCCATCCTTACAATAATGGCCACGATACCATAAACACCAACGGTAGCCAACAAGGCTACAGCTGACACCGTCAAAATTTGTATAAGCAGCTTTTCTTCGAGCACACTTCCTAAAGCAATAATTACAATTTCTATTGATAAAATAAAATCGGTAATAATAGCTGATTTGATCTTTGCTTTTTCTGCTACCTCGCCCTCCTGGATAACTTCTTTTGCTTCTACGTGCGAGGGTTTTGATCGATGAATAAAATATTCAACAATTTTTTCTACCCCTTCATAGGCAAGGTACAAGCCACCTAATACCAAGACCACTTTAATTGCTACCGGAAAAAAGAAATTGAGCAATAACGCAATGGGAACAATAATAAGTTTATTCACAAATGACCCCTTGGTGATTGCCCAAAGTACAGGTAACTCTCTTGAAGAAAGAAAACCAGTAGATTTTTCTGCATTAACCGCTAAATCATCTCCCAGGATTCCTGCAGTTTTCTTGGCCGCTACCTTAGCTGTCACCGCTACATCGTCCATTAAAGCACCTATATCATCCAAAATCGCAAAAAAACCTGAAGCCATATCTAAATCAATTATGCCGCAAAATATCAAATCCTTTCCAGATTCGGACAATCATATTTAAATCTTTAAGGGATAAGGCTAAAACAATATTCTACAGAAGGGGTCTATTTGCTAAATCTATCAATACAAACAATACCGAAGTACTTCATACTGAAGAGTTAATACGTAATTATAGGGATAGTGATAAGAAACCTATCCTTTTTAAAAGCACAGTTTAACTTTAGGCACCCATTAAGCCTGATTAAATATTTGATGATTTGGAGCGCAATTTCTACACCATGTGGGTGAGGTACTGTCCTGCTGTACGCTGCAATCCTTTTGGAAATTGTGTTTATCAACAATCCATCTTCGCCCAAAAGGGATTTTCGCTGCCATCAGGGCTATTCAAGCTGGGCTGGAGCTATAACAAAGAAGATGGCATACATTCAGCGGAGATCAGCGTAATCTGCGGGAACAAACTTAAACTACCTTA
>NZ_JBWKYI010000063.1:0-4383 GCF_059423705.1 Pedobacter sp. GW460-11-11-14-TSB4 | reverse complement strand
GAAATATATAGTTTATTTTATTGTAAGTTAAAGATCAAGATCCCATTTTATTTTAAATCACATAACCACTTCGCTACTAAACACTTAGGCTATTTATTATTGGACTGACTTAAATATGAGATGTTCCTTAATTAGGTCTATGATAAAAGTTAAAACTGAAATACTAACACGATTAGTTTTTACTTCCATGACCAATTTCATTCATAAAATCATTTTAGGTTAAGGTTTTGTAATGTATATCATGTTCTTATTAAAAGATATGTATATATGTCCAAATTTTCTTAAAATATAATTTCCAATTAAAGATGGTTCTGCGGCGGTCATCCCAGTTTTATTGGTGTGAAAAAATACTGAAGGTGTATCTATCTTAAATTTTCCTATTTTGATAGCCTTAAGTGTTGCAAAGTGACCAGTCATTACTTCTCCTTTCATTGTAGTCCCTTCTCTTTTGATCTCAGGTTTTAGATTTATTCCATATAAAAGGTTGTGTTTTTTAACTAATCGTGTAGAGAAACCGATCGTACCTCCACTCGCCCCTAAATCAATAATACATCTTTCTTTAAAACTATCCCCTCTTTGAGTATAAAAGGTTGCGAGAACTTCGTATCGTAATTTAGATTTATCAACTGGGTTTATCCTTATACTATCTATTAGTTTATTTTTATTTGAGATGTTCCCCTTATTAAAGGAAATGGTATTATTAAAATAATTTATTTCAACTATATAGTTTTTCATAAACTCCATTCCGATTAACAATTCTGCTTTGTCCCCAATTATTCTTTTCATGTCGATAATAGCATGCGACTTAGACACTCCATTTACTTTTCCAAAAGCAAACGTAATTAACATTCTTTGAAACTTATTTTCTTCTTCGGCACTTTGAACTCTTTTATATCTGGTATTATTTGGCCCTTGCTCAATCTTGGTTAGGCCAATTCTTTGAGCAAATGTAGAATCGCATATCAAGGTGTATGGTGCCCCGGTGTCCAATATAAAATTTACATTAATTGTATCTTGAATAGTACCTTTAAAAATAATATGTCCTCCAGACATAACTACAGGCATACTGTTAGATTTAGAAATATTGTTAACTGGTAAGTTATTATTCTGACATCCAATTAAAATTAATATAAGAAAAAACAAAAATTCGAATTTATTATTCATATTTCCATATATTATCAACCCGTGGTTATTAACAACAACCACAGGTTGAATAGGGATTGAAAAATTACGGGCGTATAATAACACCCCACTCACCACTCACACCTGATCCATTGTAGGCAGGATATATTGCATTACATGCAGCTGTAGCATCGCCACTAATCGAAGACCTACACCAATCCTCCTTGCCACCTGGAGTTGTACAAGAGAGATAATAGTTTTCCTGACAATTACCAATACCACTTCCTGTTCCTCCCATTACTTTTTTTAATTGCGCCCTGGTCAGTACTTCACCTTTCTTAAAGGCATTTGGTTTTAAACTTAATTTTTTCATTGTTTAATGCTTAAATTTGGTTTTAAAGTTTTTGTAGCCCTTCCAAGCTGGGTTACTTATGGCTCCATGTATTTTATAACCACATGGTAGTTCACTGGGGCAGTACATTTCGAACTGGCTGCCCCTCTTTTGTACAAAACGGTTTGTCCCTTTAAGTAATCAAATATTTGATATCCTCCAAGAGATAAGGCGCTGGCAGTTTATAGCCATTTACCAAAATGGTAGGCGTAAAGGCAATTTCTGCCATATCACACCAAGTTTTTTGTTTTTTAGTTACCTCATTCATTTCACCATTAAATGTTATAGGATATTTCTGTGCCCAGATTTCATAATTCTGCGCACCTTGCGCATACCAATCATTTAATGCTTTTCCTAAGAGATCAGCATTGTTCAATGTAGTCAATGCACTGATATGTCGGGACACTTTTGTTTTTTTATCATCATCATGGTCGGCGGTGGTAAAAATAATTTTCACCTGCAGATCATCACGATATTTTAACCATTCATTAATAGTTTGATGTGCCTTGGCACATGGTCCACAAAATGGATTGCTTACCATGGTAATTACCGTTTCAGCATTTGGATTGCCTAGTGTTACTGGCATCATTTCATCACCTATGGCATAACGTGATTGGTTTATTAATACCTGCTTAAATAGTTCACTATTATATTTAAATTTTTTAAGCTGTAATTTTAGTGGTTTAAACTGTATCGAATTAGTAAAGAATGGTTTAAATGTGTACCAAACTGTAACAGGAAGCAAGAAATAAAAAATTATTTGAATGAAAATACTAGAACTAAAAGTTGAAAAGCTAAAAGGCCAAAGTCCAAAGCTGAAAGCTACAATATTTGCGATTACTAATAAGCCTTGTACCATGCAGCACAACAGGCACCAATTTTTATAGCGATACTGATAAGAAATAGAATAAATAGTATAAGACAGCGCAAGTAAATTCAAACAACTCATTATTGCCAAACTACCAGGGTTAATGAGAAGTGTAATGACTGAACCAGTAAAGTAGAAAAATCCTACCTCGCCCCATGAAAGCCACGAAGTAAGTTTAGCAGCATCTGATTTAAGGATCGCATTACAACCATTTTTATTGCCCAAGCTGCATAGGTTTTGTACCAAAGGATTACTACTACCAATACTATTGATTAGCAATAATGAGGTAACACTAACACCAAATAAATTAATAATTAGTAAGACAAAGTAGACAGCGCTTAAGCTTGTATTCAATAACGCCAGAATTATTCCTAAAACTATTGTAATAATCAGTATGGGCAACCTCATACTTTGGAAAAGATCTTTCCATTTATTTTTACCATACTCAGGCTCTTTACTTTCTTTATCTGCCTCGGCCAACAATACTGTACCACTCCATTTTTGCAGAAATTCTTTTATCGGCAAAATAGCTTTTTGCTTTTTCTCGTCACTGTATACTATTTCCTGATCATTAACAGCCTGTACCAGTATAAAACTCCCTCCATTGCTAGCAAAATGGGCTACAAAAGGGCAATTTATGTCTTTAAAAGTAGTTTTATCAATATTAATGGCTGCATTCGCTACCTGCCATTCGGTTAAACAATCGCTTATAGACAATAAACTTGGATATTCAGGATGATCCTCCAACTTTTGCGTTAGTCCGTAGACGCTATGTTTAACAAAAAGGGTTTTCAACAGTAAACGGGTTACCGCAACGGCATTTGAATATTGACTCATAGATTTAAATGGTTAGCTATCGATAAAAAACAAAGGATAATCCAGGATCTCCCCAGAAATACTCCATATTGTTTTATCTTCTTATTTGATTAACAGAAAACAGCAATCTGCAAAAAGCCACTCTCATTATTCAAATAAAATAGTAATTGCTTGGCAACTGTAATAATTTGCAGTGGCTTCTTCCATCAAGGTCATGGAAATGCCAAATTTCAAGCGTCTTTCTTAAATAACTTTATTATAAGATAAGATAATCGAAGATAGAAAAAAGGCATTAACAAACAAAAAATAAATACAAAATAAATACATACAAGAATACATAAAAATAAAAATAAACATACAAATTATACAGAATACAATTACAGAATAAAATAAAACGTTTTAGCAAATACGCCTAATTTTTGATTTTTTTTTGATATCGCAAATAAAAAAGTGCTTTAAAACAAAAACACCCACTCCCAATAAAAAATGGTGGTGGGTGTTTCTAAATAAATTCTTTTTAACCCGACTTAAAGTTTTGAAAGCAAAAGTTTTACCGAGGCTCTTTTTTGATAATTAGGATCGAAATGAACATATTTAATTTTACCTGAACGATCGATAATATAGGTTGCCGGAACGGGTAAGGTATGCCGGGTATTACCGTTATTGTCTTCCAGATTTATACCATAGCCTTTGTATTTGATGAAGGTAGCTTCGTCCATCATGAAGTTTACATTGTAGGCTTTCATAATTTCATCGTCTTTATCCTGAAGGATAGAAAATCCGGCACTGGTTTTTTTGATTGTTTTATCAATGTTTTCTTTCGTTTCGGGTGTAACACCAATAACGAAAGCATCTTTCCCACTTAACAAGTTTAAAGAATCCTGAAGTTCTTTAATGTGTTTGTTACAGTAGGGGCACCACTGACCGCGGTAAAAGAATAATACCACAGAACGGTGTGCTTTGAGCGCACTTTTCAGGCTCACTGTTTTACCGTTTTGATCTACTCCATTAAACATTGGCGCTTGATCTCCTTCTTTTAAACCCTTTTGTGCTTTTGTTTGTAGCGATAATACAACAGCTAAGGCTGTAAATAAAATAATTCTTTTCATTTTGTCTTTATGTTTTTTACCTCTTAGTCGAACCGGAAACATTAACCTTACAATAAAAATTAATTTTTATTTATTTC
>NZ_JBWKYI010000062.1:0-4889 GCF_059423705.1 Pedobacter sp. GW460-11-11-14-TSB4 | reverse complement strand
ATTTCAAATCGTGAGCTTTTTTATTTAGGATAAACGGGTTAATTTTTAAGTATTTTATATAAATTAGCATTAATTAACTTTTCAAAACCAAACAAATTAAGAAAAAAAATGAAAAATGCATTTAAATTTGGCTTTTTAGCTTTAGCACTTTCCCTATCTGTTGTTGCCTGTAACTCAGAAAAAAAAGCTGAAGGTGGTGATTCATCTGCCGTTGATACTTCAGTTGTTGATACCACAGTAAAAGATACCACAGTAAAAGACACAACCGTTAAAGACACTACAGCAACTGATACAACTAAAAAATAGTTTATCGGTTACCGAAAAAAGGCCTTAGAAATACTAAGGTCTTTTTTATTTATATTAATTTCTAGCAATCAAGACCTTAAAATCCATCAATTGTAGTAAATTTGCGGCAAAAATATAATCCGCATAATGAATTTAACATCACTACAAGCTATTTCACCAGTTGATGGTCGTTACAGAAAAACAACCGAAAGTTTAGCTGCTTACTTTTCTGAAGAAGCTTTAATCAAATACCGTGTTTTTGTAGAAATCGAATATTTTATCGCACTTTGCGAAATCAACTTGCCTGGCTTAGAAAATTTTGACCGAAATCTTTATGCTGAATTACGCAAAATCCACGAAAATTTCTCAGAAGTTGACGCTTTAGAAATTAAAGAAACTGAAAAGGTAACCAATCATGATGTTAAAGCTGTTGAATATTTTATCAAAAGTAAATTCGACGCCTTATCACTTCAAAATTATAAAGAGTTTATCCACTTTGGCTTAACCTCTCAGGATATTAATAACACGGCCATCCCATATTCAATAAAACTGGCATTGAACGACAGCTATTATCCGGCAATTAACACTTTAATCGAAAAAATAAATGCCCTGGCTATCGAGTGGAAGGATATTCCGATGTTGGCACACACACATGGACAGCCAGCCTCTCCTACCAAGTTGGGTAAAGAGTTTTTGGTTTTTGCTGAGCGTTTGGCTATTCAGGTAGAAAGTTTAAAAAACATTCCGAATAGTGCAAAATTTGGTGGCGCTACCGGCAACTTCAATGCACACCATATTGCTTACCCTGAGGTTAACTGGGTTAATTTTTCAAACCAGTTTGTTAACGAGACTTTAGGTCTGACACGTGCACAGCATACGACTCAAATTGAACATTACGATCAGTTTGCAGCGCAATGTGATGCCTTAAAACGTATCAATAACATTATTATAGATTTAGACCGAGATATCTGGACTTATATTTCTAAAAACTATTTCAAACAGAAAATCAAAGCAGGAGAAATTGGTTCATCGGCTATGCCACACAAGGTTAACCCAATCGATTTTGAAAACGCTGAAGGAAATGCCGGAATTGCCAATGCTTTATTCGAGTTTTTCGCCGCTAAATTACCAATCTCACGTTTACAGAGAGACTTAACCGACTCTACTGTGTTAAGAAACGTAGGTGTTCCTTTCGGACATACCTTAATTGCCATTAACTCTACGCTACGCGGATTAAACAAAATTTTATTAAATGAAGCTGCTTTACATGCCGATTTAGACGAGAACTGGGCGGTTGTGGCCGAAGCGATTCAAACGGTTTTAAGAAGAGAGAACTACCCTAACCCTTACGAAGCCTTAAAAGAATTAACCAGAACAAATTCAAAAATCAATGCAGCAAGTATTGCCGAATTTATTGAAGGTTTAGCCGTTTCAGAAGCTGTTAAAGTACAATTGAGAACCATTACACCTTTTAATTACACCGGCGTTTTCTAGTCAAATTAAATTGACGTTAAGCAGACAGCTAACCAAGGTTTTATTAGTGAGTAATTGTTAATTTTGTTTATTCAAATTGATTAAGACATGACGATTAACGTATATACAGAACAGACTCCAAATCCGGCGACCATGAAATTCATGGTAAACAAGCTGTTAATAAACGGCAGTGAGGATTTTGCAACTAAAGAGAGTGCAGAGCATTCGCCTTTTGCCAAAGAGTTATTTAAGTTCAACTTTGTTTCTGGCGTTTTTTTCGCCAGCAATTTTGTGACCATCACCAAAACAGATGATGCAGAATGGGCTGATATTGAAGCTATTTTAAAAGAATTTGTTAAGGGAGCTGTAGAATCTGAATTAAAAATTAAAGAAGCAACTACCGAAGAAGCACCTGCTTTTGAGGGTACTGAAACTGAAATTAAAATTCAGCAGATTCTACACGATTATGTACGTCCGGCTGTTGAGCAGGATGGTGGTGCAATTACATACAAATCTTTTGATGAAGGTGTGGTTACCGTAGAGCTACGTGGCTCTTGCAGTGGTTGTCCGTCTTCTACAATAACGCTTAAATCAGGTATCCAAAACTTATTGCAGAGAATGGTACCTGAAGTTACAGAAGTGGTTTCTGAAGCGCTTTAAAATTGTGCATTTTTCATAGTATATATAGTGAAAAGGTCCCGATGAGAATCGGGACCTTTTTTTGTTGCGTCATATCATAAATATAGATTTTTCATCCTGAGGCGAAATCTCCTTTATGATACAACCTCATTTTCAACGAAAGACCCTGAAATAAATTCAGGGTGACGGCATTAATTAAAATACCGTTTAATCGCAGTTAACATTTCAGTAGTTAGTTTACCATTGGTAGCCAAGATCTCCCTTTTTTCAAAGTAATCATTTCCACCAGCGAAATCGTATACCTCTCCTCCTGCCTGCTGCACAATAAAACATCCAGCTGCAAAATCCCATTGTTGTAGATTGTATTCAAAAAAAGCATCGAAACGCCCGCAGGCCGTATATACCAAATCTATTGCCGCTGCACCAATTCTACGTACCCCATGGCTTTTCTGCATCATCTCCGTCAGTAATTTTAAGTACTGAGGTTGTTTATCAAACTGATAATATGGGAAGCCTGTGGCCAACAAACTCGATTTCAGATCAGGATTAGCGGAAACTTTAATTTCTTTCTTATTCATAAGCGCAGGTCCGCCTTTATACGAATAAAACATTTCTCCCCTGTTTAATTCGTAAACCACGCCAATAACGGGCAGTCCATCTTCATAAAGCGCTACGCTAATGCCGTAAGCCGGAATGCCATGGATAAAATTGGTGGTACCATCCAAGGGGTCAATGATCCACGTATAGGTTTTACCTGTGCGGTTAATCGTTTTCTCTTCGGTTATAAAACCTGCATCGGGAATTAATTTTTCGAGATTTTGAACCAGTTTCTGCTCTGCTGTTTTATCAACATAAGAAACCATATCATTTAATCCTTTATATTCTATTTTTTGAACATCGAACTGCATCGCTTCTTTACGGATAAAATTTCCGGTAAGCCTTACAATCGATATCACCTTTGTACACAGTAATTCGTAATTCATAGCTATTTAACAATAAAACGAGGCGTTTATCGGATGATAAATGAACTTATAAAAATTTTAAGCCAGTTGATTCTTGTTCCTTAAGGCATAAGCACTTAGTGCAATACCGCCAACAACAAGAAAAGTAGAAATCATTTCTGCCTGGGTAAAAGACAGACCAAAAACATGATATTTTGAGTTTACACGAATTAATTCGATGCAGAAACGCTCCAAACCGTTTAAGATCATGTAAATACCAAACATTAAACCCGGTGCTTTTATTTTATCCCTGATCTTCCACAAAAAGGCAAAAAGGATTAAACAGATAATGACTTCGTAAATCGGTGTTGGATATACACCCTGCGCCAATTCGTTACAAAACTTACCGGTACAACCAGGAATTGGAATACCTTCTCCTACCACGTTATTCGGGTATTTGTACGACCACAACCAATCTGGTAACCAGGAAAATGGTTTTGGATTATTATTGACAATACCCCAGTCGCCATCTCCAGCTAAGTGGCAACCAATACGGCCCACAGCATAAGCCAGCATCATTCCAGGCCCGCCTACGTCAAGCATATGCAGCGGTTTAATGCCGTTTCTTTTGGCAATAATTAATACAGCCGCACCACCACAAATTAAACCACCATAAAAAGTTAAACCGCTAAATGACAATAACCGCTCGATAGGATGTTGAACAAAATCATCCCAATACTCTAAATTATCGAAAAATTTAGCGCCTAAAAAACCCCAGATGGCTGCCCAAACAATCAGATTACTCATCGTTTGGTATGGATGGATGGTTACCTGTGTTTCTTTTGGCTTATCCAGCTTGTGTTTATTCTTTTCGGTATAATCCCAGTAAGCAAACAAACCGGCAAAGAACAAACCACCAATGATATTTCCTTTGGTCGACATTAAAATCGACTGTGCATCATTAACAAAAAGTTTATAGTTTAACAAGGCATAAACCAGTTTATAACCAATAACGAAGCCGAAAAGACCATTCATGATCAGTTCAGATGTGGTAGCAGGTTTACCCACCACAATTGTTTTTTTAATGGGATGGAGTATGCCTAACGCTTCTTTACGCTTAAGTTCTTTGGTAAAAGCCCAGTAGCCAGCAACAAAGGCCAGCGCTACAAAAACACCAAAAGTATTAAACGGAAGCGGTAAATTAATGCCGAATAAATATTCTAAGAAATGTGAAACGGTAGGAAACATACAAATAATTTGTTGCGAAGATAGGAAAGAAAGACCAAAGCTGAAAGATTAAAGAGGAAAGCTTAAAGACTAAAGGAGAAAGGCTTCATGCACAAAGCGGAAAGACCAAACTCGATCATTAATAGCTAGAAAAAGTATGTAAATCTCTTTGTTTTTTTTTGAAAAGAAAGGTTCTGTTGTGATCGGTTAGTACAGTCCTGCGCTCCGCTTTACTGCGTGCCCGCTCCGATCCCTTAGGTTTGAGAAAGATTATCAAAGAATTAAATTTGACAAAGGAAACCTTAAAAGCAGAGGTGAACTATG
>NZ_JBWKYI010000061.1:0-5145 GCF_059423705.1 Pedobacter sp. GW460-11-11-14-TSB4 | reverse complement strand
GTTAATGTACAATAATATTTTTTACCGCCGTTACCAGTGTGTATACTTGCCATCAGAAACTGTAGGCTGTAATTGATAGCTGTCAGGTGTACTGAAACCAACCAATCTCATTAATATTGGATCAGGAAATTCGTAATAATAACTAATCCTATTAATACCGGTGCCATCCCATTGATAGTAAATCCAGTTTCAACAGTTTTATAACTCATCTGATAGGGCTCCTGATCATTTGTAAATAGCTGCAATTCAAATATGCTCTTATAAATTAGAAATCCTATGTAAATTCTAGCGTAGGCTTTACTGTTTTTATAATTGTAATAGGCTTAGAGCCATTACCAGGCGTTATCAATATCGTATAACGTATGCGAATACCATCAAGATTGGTGGCATTATAGTAACCTGTTCCGATACTATAATCCTGACGATGCTGAACCTTAAAGAAAATATTCTTAGCATTCGCAACATTCGAGCTGCTACCATAAGCATAAATTTCTTCTCCAACGATTTCTTTCCCATAACTTTCGGGCATTGGATAATTTGGATCATTCCTATCCAAATACCTCTCTATGGTTGTTTTTTCAGAAGGACGGCCATAACTTGCATATTTTTGCCTATAAGGTACAAGTACATCAATTCTGGTAACTTTAACTGTTGTTCCATCATTTGTAACCTCTGGATTGGTTATTGGTCTAAAATCATTAAGGAGGCCATGATGATAAACTACACTATAATCGTCGATATATTTTGTCTCTGCACCAGGAGCTTCGTAGATTAACACTTTCTGATTCGCTACGAACAGAATTGGGGCTACTGAAAAATCAAAAACACCTAAAATCTTATTATAACTCGGAATATATCCAACGGAATTAGCATTCGCCGATCCCGGCATTGCTAAAGTAGTACTTAAGATACCGCTATTATTTGTTATTGAGCCAGTCAAATTAGTTTCTACTTTTAATTTTAGATCAACTACCTGAGGGCTGGTGGCAGCTCCCCCCAATATGGCACTAAAAAAACCTTTAACCGCACCACTTAAACCACCTTTAACACCATCCTCTATAGACTTTGTTACATCTGTTCCAAAGACTTTTGATTTAGGCAGATTTAGTGCTTGTATCCCCTTAAAACCAGCTACAAGAATAGCAGTATTCCCTAGATTCCCTAATAAACTACCTAGATTAAAGCCTCCAGAGCTTGCGGTACCAACAGTACCTGTTAAAGTTCCACTTGACGTTCCATTAAGTGCAACTTGAGACAAATTAGTTGAAGATACATTCCAAACAAAGTTTAAATTCTCTTGACTGGTGTTTGCAATATAGGGATCATAAGCTAGCTCGTATTGACAAGCATACCATGCACCAGTTGATAATATCTGATAATTTTGAATCTTTGTTACTGATTGTGGTACATTTTCAGGATCGATAATCTCTTTAGAAAAATTCATTATTGAAGACGGATATCCGCCAGATATGCCTAATCCATCACTAAAGTATGAAGATGCGTATGGGCTTCCAGGAGGTAAATACAGATAAAAGCGTATTAATCCTCTATATTTATTGTAAAGTGCAAAAAAATTGGGAGATGTTAATTGAGTAGGACTAAACGTATTGTAAATCAGATTCCAGCCATCTGCCTTTTTATAATCAAAAGCAATTTCATTTGGGAATAATTGATTACTCCCTGATGCCCAAGGCACCAAGATAGGTGGTGAACCTGCTGGTGTAGGCATATAATCAGCAGTTTCCCAATCAAAGACATGGGTGGGAATACTTGCAAGTTTATTACTAATTTTCAATTTCTTAGGTTCAGATACCAGAGTTGTATCTTTTTTACAGCCACAGAATGCCATAGCAATTAAAGCCGCAACCATTACGATTTTAAGAGATGTTAAATAGACGTTTTTCATAACTAAAAATACCGTTGTCTCATTAATAAATAGTTAAAGACTTATTAAGTTATCAATTATGCATTAATATAATTAGATTCTAATTTAAAACCATTATTACCAAAAAAGGGTATCCATCATATGATGAATACCCTATCTATATCCTGTTATACAGGAAAAAGTTTATGCTTATAGGTTAGCTAATAAATCTACACCATCAACGGTTGACCATTTACCTTTAACTAAAGTAGCACCAGTTGCAGTAGTTGAAGTGGTCCAGTTTGTACCAAAACTAGCCGCGGTAACGTTTATGGTAGACACTCCGTTAATAAACAAGTTTGGTGTATTGGTAACCTTAACATTAGTTAATTTGATCTTACCCGTTAATACCTGGTGGTCAAATGTAACTAAATCGCGGATTTGTACAGCACCACCATTAAATGCAGTAGGCGTTGTTTGGCTAGCATAACCATCAATTACGATATTGCTATAATCACCATTACCTTCTGCTTTAAACTGGAAAGCATCTAACTGGATTTCACTTTGTGCTTCAGTTGTAGTACCAGCAGCTCTTTTTAACGTAATGTTGGTTACTTTTGGAAAAAATGCATTGTCTACACCTTTTGATTCTACTTCCATACCATAGTTGCCCACACCGGTTTGATAAGCATACCAGTTGGTATTATCCTGGCCTCTCCAGCCATCCTGCCAATCGAAAGAATCATCAGCATTACCATAAGAGATTAAGTTTTTAGCACTTACGGTACCACCATAAAATTCGAAACCATCATCATTTCCTTTGTAAGAAACCAGGTTTTCTAATACTGTTCCACTACCTACAGAATAGAATGAGAAACCATTTTGTTCTTTAGAGTTGGTTGTAATTACACGGCCTGCATATTCTACTCTTACATATTTTAATGAACCACCATTATGGGCAGCATTAGTACCACCGTATGGCAATAATAAACCATCCTCAGAGTTTGAAGTTTGAGGAGCAGGAGCAGTCGATGAGTTTACAATCGGCGCATCACCATACATGATAATGCCATTCCAAGAACCACCAACTTTTGATTTTTCTGTTAATACAATTGGGTTATCGGCAGTACCGTTGGCAATTAACTTACCACCGTTTAATACTACTAAACCATCATCACCATCAGATTTATCAGCAGTAAAAGTAGAACCCGCCTCGATAGTTAAAGTAACACCTGATTGAATTTTAACAATACCTTTTAACGTATAATTACCAAAAGCCAATGTTCTGTTAGCTGTAATATCGCCTGTGATTTCGCCTACTACCGGAACTTTTGTAGGGATCTCGTCATCTTCGTCTTTTGAACAGCCCGTAAAAATTGTAGCTGACACAGCAATTGCATAAAGTAATTTTTTCATTTTTAATCTTTTTTAATTTTCCTTTGATGTGTAAATTTAGTTTTCCTATGTTTTGAATACATTAACCCATGTTTAACATTACGTAAACCGAAGGTTAATAAATCGTAATGTCAAATTAGAATGTGTAACCAAGGCCTAACGATACGCCAACACCTCTTTTATAATCTTTAACGGTAAGGTCGTTCTCGTATATTTTCACTAAACTATTTCCGCCTAAATCAACTTTATAAGTTGGGTTTAAGATATTCTCTACGCCAAACTTTAAATCCCACTTGCCCGAAATCTTGTTGCTCCAGATCAAATCCAGTTTTCCAAAAGGTTTTTCGTAATAGTTATCTAAACCATTGGTACCTACCGCGTAAATACGTTCGCCATAAATGTTGTAGGCCAGTGTAATGGTACTTTTCCAGTTTTTACTGAAATTACTTTCGTGTTTGATATCGGCATTGATTAACCACGGTGAAGCACCCTGTAACTTACGGGTATTATCATTACCGATGGCAGCAGTTTCTGCACTGTTTTTTACTTTATCGATGGTTGTTTTCGTATACATCAACGAGGTATTGAAACCAACTGAGAAATTAGAAAGTGATTCGCTGAATCTTGAGAGTTGCAATAAAAATTCTAATTCCGCACCATATAAAATTGCTTTTTTAGAGTTATCATAAGTAATGGCTAAACCACCGCTTCCAGCTGTTGGTGTAAACAAACGTTCAATAGGATTTTTCAAATATTTGGCAAATCCGGTTATGGCAAACATTTCGGTATTAGAAGGGAAAAACTCATATTTCACGTCTAAATTATAGTTTTGACTATTAATCACATTAGCATTACCATTTTCGATAGTTCCATCAGGATTTACGAACTCTAACGGGAAAGCCTCCATAATAACCGGTTTGGTTAAGGTTTTTGAAAGTGATAGCCTTAAGTTGGTTTTCTCGCTAACCGAATATTTAAAGTTTACAGCTGGCAAAACATCTGTATTGTTTTTTGTGACCCTTACAAAAGGATCGTCAATAGTTCCTGGATTTCTGAATCTTGTAACCCGTTGCGATTGCTCGACCCTTAACCCACCATTGATGTTAATTTTATCACCTACTACAAGAGATAAATCGGCATAACCGGCGTTAACACTTTCCTGCATGCGGGCAAGATAAGTTGCACCTGTACCTTCATTATAAGTAAAACCACCGTTGGCAATCTGCCCGGCCAAGGTAGCATCAGGTTGATTGGTATTAAAAGTAGCATTGTTAGAGGCCAGGTTTTGTGAAACCAAAAACCTGAAATTAGATTCTATTTTATTGAAAGAGCCATTGTAACCTACCGTAAATTTATTCGCTTTTGCTAAATCGCTATTTCCAAACTTCCAATTGTATTCCAATAAACCAGATCCGAAGAAATCGCCATTAAAATCCATATACTGTCTGGTGATACTATTACCAGTATAACTGATTGATGTGGTATTGTTATCAAGCTTCGCTCCTTTAAACGATTTTCTGTCAGGAAGTTCGTAGCCTGTTTTTGAATAAGAAGCTCCTGCCCTTACGCTATGTCTATCATCTTCCGTTATTTTATAATTCGCAAATACCTGTCCGGTAAAAAAATCAGTTTTTTGCAATTGGTTTAAGCGGATAAACGAGTTATTGGCAGTAGCCTGGCCATTGGTATAACCCAATTGATCCTGTATCATGGTTTCAGTTCCTTTTAAATAAAAGGCATTTAAATTTAAGTTTAACCTGTTGGTACCATAATTAACCGCACCCAATAAAGATGAGTTGGTCGAAAACCTGTATTTAGTGGTATATAAGTTGTTATCGTAAATACCCTGAACGGTATTAAAGAAACGATCTACACCTTCTCTTATT
>NZ_JBWKYI010000060.1:2131-5376 GCF_059423705.1 Pedobacter sp. GW460-11-11-14-TSB4 | reverse complement strand
ACCCTTATGCCTATCTGCCTTTCGCCTTAAACCTTAAACATGATTGAAAGAAGTTATTATGAAGAACAAACAACAGTCTGTTTGCTTTGAAAGCTTCGGATGATTAGTACTACTCGACTGTGCTGTCGCCAGCTTTACATCTGTAGCCTATCAACGTAGTAGTCTGCTACGGTCCTATATGGAATTCTCATCTCGTGGCTAGTTTCGCACTTAGATGCTTTCAGCGCTTATCTATTCCCAGCGTAGCTACTCTGCAATGCCCCTGGCGGAACAACAGATTCACTAGAGGCTAGTCCAACCCGGTCCTCTCGTACTAAGGTCAGCCCCACTCAAAATTCCTACGCCCACAACAGATAGGGACCGAACTGTCTCGCGACGTTCTGAACCCAGCTCGCGTGCCACTTTAATCGGCGAACAGCCGAACCCTTGGGACCTTCTCCAGCCCCAGGATGTGACGAGCCGACATCGAGGTGCCAAACCTCCCCGTCGATATGAGCTCTTGGGGGAGATCAGCCTGTTATCCCCAGCGTACCTTTTATCCTTTGAGCGATGGCCCTTCCATGCAGAACCACCGGATCACTATATCCGTCTTTCGACCCTGATCGACTTGTCTGTCTCACAGTCAAGCAAGCTTATGCTATTGCACTCCGCGTACGGTTACCAAGCGTACTGAGCTTACCTTTGAAAGCCTCCGTTACCTTTTTGGAGGCGACCACCCCAGTCAAACTACCCATCAAACAATGTCTCCCGTAAGTACGGGATTAGACACCGAATACAGAAAGGGTGGTATTTCAACGTTGGCTCCACGACGCCTAGCGACGCCGCTTCAAAGCCTCCCACCTATCCTACACATCCTGTATCCAATGTCAATGTTAAATTGTAGTGAAGGTGCATGGGGTCTTTCCGTCCCGTTGCGGGTACCCGGCGTCTTCACCGGGACCACAATTTCACCGAGCTCATGGCTGAGACAGCGCCCAGATCGTTACACCATTCGTGCAGGTCGGAACTTACCCGACAAGGAATTTCGCTACCTTAGGACCGTTATAGTTACGGCCGCCGTTTACTGGGGCTTCGATTCAATGCTTCTCCTTGCGGATGACATCCCCTCTTAACCTTCCAGCACCGGGCAGGTGTCAGGCCTTATACCTCATCTTTCGATTTTGCAAAGCCATGTGTTTTTGTTAAACAGTCGCCTGGGCCTTTTCACTGCGGCTGACATTGCTGCCAGCGCCCCTTCTCCCGAAGTTACAGGGCCATTTTGCCGAGTTCCTTAGCCATGATTCACTCGAGCACCTTAGAATCCTCTTCCCGGATACCTGTGTCGGTTTGCGGTACGGGTTTTTATAACCTGAAGCTTAGCGGTTTTTCTTGGAAGTCTGATTACCTGCACTATCCACTCACCCGAAGGCTTGCGGTACTATCGACTTTCAGCTAGATCGGCGGATTTGCCTACCGTTCTAATACCTACTGTCTTTAACGATCTATTCCGTCAGATCGCGGCAGTGTCACTACTCCGTCCCCACATCGCAGTTATAAAAAGTACTGGAATATTAACCAGTTGTCCATCGAATTTCCCCTTCGGGTTCTCCTTAGGTCCCGACTGACCCTGATCCGATTAGCGTTGATCAGGAAACCTTATCCTTTCGGTGGGCGGGTTTCTCTCCCGCCTTATCGTTACTTATGCCTACATTTGCTTTTCTAGAAGCTCCAGCACCCATTACCAGGTACCTTCGCTGCCGCTAGAATGCTCCCCTACCGATATATTTCAATCCCATAGCTTCGGTGTACAGTTTAATGCCCGTTTATTATCCATGCCCGATCGCTCGACTAGTGAGCTGTTACGCACTCTTTAAATGAATGGCTGCTTCCAAGCCAACATCCTAGCTGTCTGTGCAATCGGACCTCGTTAGTTCAACTTAACTGTAACTTGGGGACCTTAGCTGATGGTCTGGGTTCTTTCCCTCTCGGCGCGTGACCTTAGCACCCCGCGCCTCACTGCAGATCATATTTCATAGCATTCGGAGTTTGTCTGGATTTGGTAGGATTTGACTCCCCCGCACCCAATCAGTAGCTCTACCTCTATGAAACTTAATATCCACGCTGTTCCTAAAAACATTTCGGGGAGTACGAGCTATTTCCCAGTTTGATTAGCCTTTCACCCCTACCCACAGATCATCCGGAAACTTTTCAACGTTTATCGGTTCGGTCCTCCAGTACGTGTTACCGCACCTTCAACCTGTCCATGGGTAGATCACAAGGTTTCGCGTCTACCCCCTCTGACTATACGCCCTATTCAGACTCGCTTTCGCTTCGGATCCGTGCCTGAAGCACTTAACCTTGCCAGAGAGGAGTAACTCGTAGGCTCATTATGCAAAAGGCACGCCGTCACGCAACTTGTACGCTCCGACCGCTTGTAAGTACACGGTTTCAGGTTCTATTTCACTCCCCTGTTCGGGGTTCTTTTCACCTTTCCCTCACGGTACTGGTTCACTATCGGTCTCTCAGGAGTATTTAGCCTTACCGGATGGTGCCGGCAGATTCCCACAAGGCGTCTCCGACCTCGCGGTACTCAGGATACTGCTAGGCTAGCATTCTATACGTGTACCGGGCTATCACCGTGTATCGCTGGGCTTCCCATCCCATTCCACTTCTGTTTGCTAATGCCACAACGCAGTCCTACAACCCCCACTTTGCCGTAACAAAGTAGGTTTGGGCTCTTTCCCTTTCGCTCGCCACTACTTAGGAAATCATTGTTATTTTCTCTTCCTCTGCTTACTTAGATGTTTCAGTTCGGCAGGTTTGCTCATTATATGTGACTAGTCTTCAACTAGCCGGGTTGCCCCATTCGGAAATCTTCGGATCAATTCCTATTTGCAAATACCCGAAGCTTATCGCAGCTTATCACGTCCTTCATCGCCTCTGAGAGCCAAGGCATCCCCCGTGTACTCTTTATTACTTTCTTCTACTCATACGCCTTTTGCGCCGTATGGTATGCTTTTTTGCTCTTGTTATGATGTCTCATACCGTTGTCTGGATTGCTCCTTCTTCCGGTGAGCACAAACACAACAGTCGCCTATTGTTGTTTGCTCTTCTTTTTTAACTTCTTCCAATATGTCAAAGAACTTTATTAAGGTTGAAGGTGGAGGGTATAAAGGTAGGGGGTTTCATTGTCCCCTAACTAAGCCTCGTTTCAGCCTTATTAGTAAAAACTGCGGTCTCGAACCGTTTCAGATGTTTTCTTTTAT
>NZ_JBWKYI010000060.1:0-2035 GCF_059423705.1 Pedobacter sp. GW460-11-11-14-TSB4 | reverse complement strand
CGTGTAGTCCCGTCCAGATTTGAACTGGAGACCCCTACATTATCAGTGTAGTGCTCTAACCAGGCTGAGCTACGGGACTGTTGATTTAAGGTCGGCTATCGTATGCAGTATATAGTATCTTACCGCTACTGCTTTCCTTTGGCTTTCCCCATCTTTAGGTTCCGTTATGCTTTGCACTTAAGCTATGGCACACCGTTGTCTTCTGGGTGTTTCTTTTTTTCTCTTGTGTTTTTTAAAGTATATGGTATGGCATGGTGGCCTTAAGCCTTCTACCTTATTACCTTCTACCTTATTTAGAAATATCATGTTGCGTGGCGAGTAGGCGGTGCTACTCCAGAAAGGAGGTATTCCAGCCGCACCTTCCGGTACGGCTACCTTGTTACGACTTAGCCCCAGTTATCGGTTTTACCCTAGGACGCTCCTTGCGGTTACATACTTTAGGTACCCCCAACTTCCATGGCTTGACGGGCGGTGTGTACAAGGCCCGGGAACGTATTCACCGCGTCATTGCTGATACGCGATTACTAGCGAATCCAACTTCATGGGGTCGAGTTGCAGACCCCAATCCGAACTGTGAATGGCTTTGTGAGATTCGCATACCGTTGCCGGCTAGCTGCCCTCTGTACCATCCATTGTAGCACGTGTGTAGCCCCGGACGTAAGGGCCATGATGACTTGACGTCGTCCCCTCCTTCCTCTCTGTTTGCACAGGCAGTCTGTTTAGAGTCCCCATCATTACATGCTGGCAACTAAACATAGGGGTTGCGCTCGTTGCGGGACTTAACCCAACACCTCACGGCACGAGCTGACGACAGCCATGCAGCACCTAGTTTCGTGTGATTGCTCACTGATCTATCTCTAGATCATTCACTAACTTTCAAGCCCGGGTAAGGTTCCTCGCGTATCATCGAATTAAACCACATGCTCCTCCGCTTGTGCGGGCCCCCGTCAATTCCTTTGAGTTTCACTCTTGCGAGCGTACTCCCCAGGTGGAACACTTAACGCTTTCGCTTAGCCGCTGACTGTGTATCGCCAACAGCGAGTGTTCATCGTTTAGGGCGTGGACTACCAGGGTATCTAATCCTGTTTGATCCCCACGCTTTCGTGCCTCAGCGTCAATAAGACCATAGTAAGCTGCCTTCGCAATCGGTGTTCTGAGACATATCTATGCATTTCACCGCTACTTGTCTCATTCCGCCTACCTCTAGTCCATTCAAGCCCATCAGTATCAAGGGCACTGCGATAGTTGAGCTACCGTCTTTCACCCCTGACTTAACAGGCCGCCTACGCACCCTTTAAACCCAATAAATCCGGATAACGCTTGGATCCTCCGTATTACCGCGGCTGCTGGCACGGAGTTAGCCGATCCTTATTCTTCCGGTACATTCAGCTATTTACACGTAAATAGGTTTATTCCCGGATAAAAGCAGTTTACAACCCATAGGGCAGTCTTCCTGCACGCGGCATGGCTGGTTCAGAGTTGCCTCCATTGACCAATATTCCTTACTGCTGCCTCCCGTAGGAGTCTGGTCCGTGTCTCAGTACCAGTGTGGGGGGCCATCCTCTCAGATCCCCTAGTCATCGTCGCCTTGGTGGGCCGTTACCCCGCCAACTAGCTAATGACACGCATGCCCATCTTCATCCCATAAATGTTTGATCATTGGATAATGCCATCCTGTGATTTTATGCGGTATTAATCCGGATTTCTCCGGGCTATCCCCCAGATAAAGGTAGGTTGCATACGCGTTACGCACCCGTGCGCCACTTTCATATCCAGCAAGCTGGATAATCTCGTTCGACTTGCATGTATTAGGCCTGCCGCTAGCGTTCATCCTGAGCCAGGATCAAACTCTCCATTGTAAAATGTGTTGTAAGATGCTGACCAGTTTTAACTATTGTTAAAAATAGTCTTCTTTTTGTTATGTTGTCTGTTAGACACCACCTTTAAAATAAAGCTACGTAATCATGTACTTTGATCGGTACTCCATTACCTCGCTACGCTACATTGACATCTCTTTTAAGAACTTGTTGATCTG
>NZ_JBWKYI010000059.1:0-5832 GCF_059423705.1 Pedobacter sp. GW460-11-11-14-TSB4 | reverse complement strand
GCCTGCTGCATAAATCTAAAGTAATGCTTCTCAGAAAAAAAACTTTTTATTTGCATAAACCATAGAATACAGGTTTATTTAACTTATTACAGTGGTTCTTAGGGAAAATTTTGAAGAAGTAATATCGATTCCATCATCCATCTTACATTTCCCATCTTACATCATCAAAGATCTTTCAACTCCGCTCAGGATGGACAGACAATGGTATTATAGACTTCGGACTGAGGACTTCCGACTAAGGACTAAACTAATGATGTGTGTGAACAGTTTCCAGCTCAGCTACTTCCACTTCTCCATCGGCAGTCATTTCTAAAAGCTTAACCGCTTTCAATTCATTTACCATTACCGGATCGTATTTGGCGCGTACTTTTACATAGTTTTTGGTAAAACCATGCATGTAACCCGATTTCTGATCCGCTTCGAAAAGCACTTCAGCTTCAGTACCCATTTGAGATTCGTAGAAAGCCCTGCGTTTTTTATCAGATAAAATATGAAGCATTTTACTGCGCTCATTACGCTCGCTGCCAGCCACAACACCTTTCATTTCGGCTGCAGCAGTTAATTCGCGCTCCGAGTAAGTAAATACGTGCAGATAAGAAATATCAAGCTGATTTAAGAACTGATAGGTATCCAGGAAATCTTCTTTCGTTTCACCAGGGAAGCCAACAATTACATCTACGCCAATACAACAATGCGGCATTACCTCCTTAATTTTGGCAACACGCTCCACATACAAATCGCTACGATAACGACGGCGCATTAAACCCAAAATTTTATCAGAACCCGATTGCAGGGGAATATGGAAATGCGGGACAAACCTTTTTGAAGTAGATACAAACTGAATGATCTCATTGCTCAAAAGATTTGGTTCAATAGACGAAATACGGATTCTTTCAATTCCTTCTACCTCATCTAAAGCTTTAACCAGGTCGAAAAATTTATCTTCACGCTGGCCATTTCTAATGCCGAAATCGCCAAGATTTACACCGGTCAAAACAATTTCCTTTACACCACCTTCTGCAATCATTTTTGCACGGTTAACCACATTTTCGATGGTATCGCTACGGCTAGCACCGCGTGCTAAAGGAATGGTACAGTAGGTACAAGGATAATCGCAACCATCCTGCACTTTCAAAAAAGTACGTGTTCTATCGCCAATTGAATAAGAGGCAATAAAATTATGATTTACTTTCTCTATATTTTGTTGATGGATAAGGGTTTTCGGCTGCTTGGTTAGATCGGTAATATATTCTACTATCCTGAATTTTTCTGCAGCACCCAAAACCATATCAACGCCTTCTATTTCGGCAATTTCCTGTGGTTTTAGCTGCGCATAACAGCCCACAATGGTTACAAAAGCATTAGGAGAATATTTTAAAGCTTCCTTAACAACTTTACGGCATTTTTTATCAGCATGCTCTGTAACAGAACAGGTATTGATTACATAAACATCGGCCTGGTCCTGAAATTCTACTACGGCATAACCTGCATCGGTAAATAAACGACCGATGGTGGATGTTTCAGAGAAATTGAGTTTACAACCTAATGTATAAAATGCGACCTTTTTCATTGAGGCTGCAAAGATAGGAAATTTGTTCGGAGTTGTTGGTTTTGAGTTTTGAGAACTGACAAATTACAGTAAAATAACAATACAATTGGCAATTTTCAGCCTTCAGTTAATTCGAATTGCAAACTGAACGTTGCGAACTGAAAATTACTTCTCCTGCCACCGGTAACTTTCCTGTTCGAAACCTGCCAGATCTAACACCCTGCTAATTACCGTTCCGGCAACTTCTTCTATCGTTTGAGGCAAACTGTAAAAAGATGGATTGGCGGGGCAAATGATTCCACCCGCTTCAGTTACTGCTTTCATGTTATTGATATGGATTAAGCTAAATGGGGTATCTCTTACTACAGCTATTAATTTCCTCCGTTCTTTTAACACCACATCTGCAGCCCTCGAAATCAAATCGTTCGATATGCCGTGTGCCACCCTACCCAAAGTACCCATAGAACAGGGAATGATAATCATGGTATCGTATTTTGCCGATCCTGAGGCAAAAGGAGCATTAAAATCGTTTTTGTTATAAAAGGTAAAGTCTTTAAAAAGGTTATAATCCTGGTTCCCCAGTTCGAATTGCCAAACCGCTTTTGCATTATCGCTCATCACTACACCAACCGCCTCCATCTGATCTTTTAATTTTAACAACTGGTCAAATAAAACCTTTGCATAAATAGAACCACTTGCACCAGTAACCGCAACAATCACTTTCTTTTTTATCATAACACAAAAATAGTTTTTCTAAATCCATTAAAACAAAAAAGGGCCAGAACATTGTTCTGACCCTACATCTACCTATGAAAAACATACCCTCGAAAGGGTAAGAACAAATATATATAAATTTTTAAAAAAATGTAAGTGAGAAATGTTAAATCGCTTAAATCGAATATTTAATTCAAAAACACAATGTAACATACTGATTACCAAATAAATAATTTTCTTAAAAAATGTATAAAAACTTTTTTTCTGCTTAAAAAGACACCATTTTTAACAAAATAAAGCTTAAGATTGTCTTACAAATCAGTCATAATCACCAAGTAAAGCCCTAATTCATCTTTTCGCTTTTCATTTTATGCTTTAAACTTTACAATTTTTTGATATTGATCTAACATAAAATAAAATCGATTGCATAAAAATATCAAGACGGTTTTTAAAACTTAATCATCTTTACAGGCTTTAAATTTTCTTACACCAAAGCCAATTTCGATCGTACACGGCTTAATGTTTCCAGGCGCATACATAAGAATGAGGCAATATATTTAAGTGGAACCCGATCTACCAGTTCTGGATAGGATTTAATAAAACGGATATACCTTTTTTCTGCGGATTGTAACCTCGAAATGAGCGCCCTTTCGCAAGCTTGTAAATAGTGAAGCTGTGTTACTTTTCGGCCGATATAGTTGGCTATGTGGTAATTTAAGTATAGTTGTTTCGACATGGTATGTGGAATGGCAATGGCCACAACGTCTTCTAAAGCCTGTACATACCCGTCAATGGCTTCATTATTATTCCAAACATTACATACATTTCCTACCAATTCATTTTCTTTCGCAATCCAGGTGGTAATTTCTTTATCCTCATCTTTCATATACCCCCTGGTAATCCCGTTAAGGATGAGGTACACATATTTATCGTGGTGCAACGGGGAAGAAATAAATTTGTTTTTTTTAAAAGTAACCGGAAAAGTTTCGTTGTTGATGATAAATTCCATGTCCGGGGTCAAATCATGAAATGATCTAAAAACGGTAATTAATGGCGAAAAACCATTAAATGGCAACCACTTATCTTGGGTATTATAGTCGTATTCGGGATTCATGATCTTTATCTATTGTGTAACTGCTACTAATATTTATTGAACAACAAACGAAATAATATCTACCTTTTTTTATAACACCTATCTGTCTGAAATGTTTTATGCTTAGCAGACCAGACACATCGCATAAGATCACTAAACATTGAAATACAGCAACTTACAAACAATTAAAAAGGAAATCCACTTACAAGTTATACCTTTTTGTATGATAAATATTATGCCATCTTTAGAATTCGGTTGGCGATTAACTGCCTAACGATTATATTTGGGAAAGTGTCAACTTAAATTTATGATAGATTTAGCCTCTCCATTCTTAAAAGCACTGTTAAAACATTCTAAAAACCCGATAATCATTTTTAAAGTAAAACCGATATTGGTGGTGGTAGAACATAATGATGCTTACCAGGCTTTAATAGCGCGTGTGGGTGGCAAATTAAAATTCTATGATATTAACATTATCCCAAACCTCCTGTCTGATAATGAAAAGGTAGTCCTGGTTAAAACCGTTCAGAAAGTGAGCGACCTTAAAGAAAAGCACACGCTGGTTATTCATCCCATTTATTCTAATTCGCCAAACGTAAAATGGGAATTGGAATTTTCGCCGGTATTACAAAACGATCGTCCGGTTGAATACATCATTTGTTCATTAAGGGAAATTCCATTAGATGAAAACGACCTTGAGCATATCTTATTCGAACTTTCTGAAAGCGAAGCCCGTTTTAGGGGATTTTTTGAACAGGCCCCTTTGGGCATGTGTGTATTAAAAGGTCCGTCGCTTATTACAGAGTATGCAAACGATAACATCTTAAAACTTTGGAATAAAAGCAGAAAAGAAGTAATCGGGATTCCGCAGGAAGAGGCACGACCAGAACTCGAAAAACAGCAGGCACTTGTAGAGCGTGTAAAAGATATTTTTAAAAACGGACAACCTTTAACGCTTAATGAATTAAAGCTTTCTACACCGGTTTCTGACGGCTATTTCATCGCATTTTATGAACCCTTAAAAAACGACAAAAATGAAGTAACCCGGATTTTAGTCATTATTAAGGATATTACCGAGCAGGTAAATTTCAAAAAAGAACTACTTAAAGCTAAAGACATCCTAAAAATAGCTATGGATGCATCGGAAATGGGTTCGTGGAATATCGATCTGGAAAGTAAACAGGTGCTTTTATCCGAAAGGGCGCAACAAATTTATGAACTGGAAAGTAACAGGCTGGGCATAGAAGAAGCCAAATCATTGATCAGTCTGGAAGACATCGGGCATCTTACCAGCAGTATCAGACGTGCATTACATCTCCGGAGTGCTTTTAATGTCGAATACCAAATTAACCTGAACGGCATAAGCGCAAAAAGCAAATGGTTAAGAACGGCGGGAAAAGCTTATTACAATGAAGAAGGAAAAGCCGTTTATATTGCCGGGGCCGTTTTGGATATTACAGAACATAAACAGGATGAAATTAGGAAAAACGACTTTATCGGTATGGTAAGTCATGAGCTTAAAACACCCTTAACATCCTTAAGCGCATACATACAACTTTTACAATATAAGTTTAAAGAGACCGATAACGATTTTACCATTCAGATACTGGATAAGGTAAATGTTCAGTTAAAGCGGATGTCGTTAATGATTGATGGTTTTTTAAATGTATCCTTATTAGAATCGGGCAAAATTTTATTAAACAAGACAAATTTTAACCTTGTTGATTTAATTAAAACCATCGCTGAGGAAAATAGAACTGTTTTACCCAGCCATTTTATCCAGGTGATTGGCTCAGAAGAAATGATTGTATATGCGGATATGGAAAAAATTGGCAATGTGATCAATAACCTGATTGGCAATGCAGCGAAATACTCAAAAAAAGAATCTTTAATTGCCATAAAGTGCGAAATACAAAAAGGTTATGTAATTGTTAGTGTGGAAGATGAAGGCATAGGCATTAAAGAAAATGATATCCCCAGACTTTTTGACCGTTTTTATCGCGTAGAGAGTCCTGACACTAAAACAATTGCAGGATTTGGAGTAGGCCTGTACATTTGTGCCGAAGTAATAGAAAGGCATGAAGGAAAAATTTGGGTAGAAAGTAAATTTGGGGAAGGTTCTACATTTTATTTCAGTCTACCTATATCAAATGATTAATGATATCGTATAAATTTATTGCGAAGTAATTAAGCCCTGATTTCTGCCATTGCTAACTTAACTTTAACAGCTGCTAGGCCATGCTCGCCTAATTCTATTTCAAAAATTACTTTCGAATTAATATTAATTTGACCAGATACGTTATCTAACTGAAAGTGAATATCCTGGCCATTTTCATCAATAATGATCCCATGTCCGTATTCAAAATCAATCTGAGTAACCTCACCCTTCCTCATATCGCCCATTACAGAGTATTTTTTTTTTATAAATAATGGACAATTATAGTCAATTTACGTATAATTAAAAATACATAAATTC
>NZ_JBWKYI010000058.1:0-6213 GCF_059423705.1 Pedobacter sp. GW460-11-11-14-TSB4 | reverse complement strand
GAATATTATTGCAAACGAAAAATTTATTTCGATTTTTTTGAAGAAATAAACCAAAATAAAGCTAATTACACTAAAAACAAATGAGATACACACAAAAAAGGAGACATAAAATAGTGTCGCCTTGTGTTAAGGAGCAAAAAACTGCAGAATTAATTGATTAAATTACAGTTCTGCAGTTTTTTCTTAAATAATCCATTCCAAACAATGAGATTAGGGCTGTTAAAGCCTAATTTTAGGTCAAACTTAAATCACAACAGCTAGCCGCACCAATTAATGCAGCATGTTCTTTCAGTTCTGAGATTTTAATTTCTGTTTCAACCCCATTACCTTTAAGTGTTGCAATTAATTCAGGTGCAAAAGCACTAAACGATTGCGCAATATTACCGCCAACTATCACCGTATCAATTTTATGCTGCTTAATAACCGGGATTAAAAACTGCGCCAGGTTATAACCGAATTCCATAAAAACCATGGTTGCATGATGATCGGTATCTACAATTTCTACCAGCTCTTTAACGCCTGCAACTACTTTTCCGCTAAGTTGGTTAAAACGTTTTACGAACCAGCGCGTAGACAAGTAATCTTCAGCAATTCCGTCTAAAAATTCGGAGTTCCAGAGGTCAGCATCAAAGGCTTTATAATTGAGGCAAAGCGATGAACCAAGCCCGGTACCAAGCGTGAGGCCCAACACACTGGCATTTCCTTTGGCAGCGCCGGCAAAAACCTCACCTTGTAAAAAACCTGCGGCATCATTTATAAAGTGAATATTTTCTGCCGGGATATCCAATCTTTCAGACAATTCTTCTTTTACATTGATCTGGTAAAGTGATTTAAACTTTTCCTGATCTTTAATTAATGAAATACCTTCGCTATAATTAAAAGGACCTGGCATGGCAATCCCAACGTTCCGGGCACCATTTTTAATATTTTTAAAAGCCTTATTGATGATATCGCACCATGCCGATAAAATCACTTCCTTACTCTCCTGCGAATTCACAGGGCTACGTTTGATAGAATCTTTCACCAAAGTTCTTGTTTCTAAATCCACCAATGCGGCCGTAATATGCGAGCCACCAATATCTACACCTAATGCAACAGGCTTTTCCATTCTATATATATTTCTGTTATCTATTCTTTATTAATCTGAATTAATTCGCCAAAAGTAGCAATTCAATCTTTATTTACTGATTGAAAATGGCTTATCTTCTTCTAATAACCCTCTATTTAACGAAGGTTTAACATTCATCTCTAATTTTAACACCCCACCTCTTAATAAATCGCTATGGTTTATAAAATTTTTGGTATAATTTTTACCATTTAAGCTTGCCGATTTGATATAAACATTGGCAACATTATTGGCAGGCGCCTCTATGACGAATTTTTTGCCATTTTCTAAATTAATGGTCGTTTTTTTAAACATGGGGCTTCCTAAAACGTACTCCCCTGTTCCTGGTGTTACGCTATAAAACCCTAATGCACTTAACACATACCACGAAGAGGTTTGTCCCTGGTCTTCATCTCCCGGATAACCATTTTCTGTCGCATCGTACAGTTTATGCATCACCTCCCGGGCATAAAACTGTGCTTTCCAGGGTTGGTTGGCATAATTATATAAATAAACCATATGTTGTATGGGTTGATTTCCATGTGCATATTGCCCCATGTTGGCCATTACCATTTCGGTCATTTCGTGAATCATGCCACCATACGAACCTACATTTACTTTATTGGGTTCACTAAAAACAGAATCGAGTTTGGCGATGAAATTGTTGTTCCCTCCCATCAAATTAATTAAACCCCTGGTATCTTGAAAAACCGACCATTGCCAGTGCCATGCATTTCCTTCGGTAAAGGGGCCACCCCACTCGGTTGGGTCGAAATTTGGCGACCATTTTCCTGCGGCGTTCCTCCCTCTCATAAAACGTGTAGAAGCATCGTAAACATTTTTATAATTGAACATCGGTTTCTCAAAAACCTCCATATAATGTTTATCGCCGATCATTTTAGCCAAATAGTAAGCGCAAAAATCATCATAAGCATATTCTAATGTTTTAGCAGTAGCTTCCCTGTATTTTGGATAGGGAACATAACCCAATTGATTGTACTCGGTTACGCCATCCCTACCATTTGCCGGCCCCCAGGGTCCTTTGTTCATCGCCTCATGATAATAAGCGTCCAGCGCCTTTTTCGGATCGAATGTTCTGATTCCTTTTGCCCAGGCATCAGTTAGCAACGAAATGGCATGGTTACCAATCATGCTTCCTGCTTCGCTCGGGAAAGACCAGGACGGCAACCAGCCACATTGCTCATAAGCATCGAGCATGGCTTGCATATAACGACCGTGCATTTCTGGCTGCACCAGTGTGTTTAGTGGAAATTGCGCCCGGAAAGTATCCCAGAAACCTGTATCAGTAAACATATACCCATCATGAACTTTACCATCATACGGACTAAAATAATATGGTTTTCCGGCTTCATTTATTTCATAAAACTTTCTGGAGAACAGGCTTGCCCTAAAAAAGCAAGAATAAAAAGTTTCTATATCTGCTTTCGATCCGCCTTCTACTTCTATCTTACCAAGCGATTTATTCCATACCGCAGCAGCATTGGCTTTAGTATCTTCTAAAGTCTGATCATTGCCGAGTTCTCTTTTTAAATTCAGTTCGGCCTGTTGTAAACTGATATAAGATGAAGCGGTTTTCACCTGCACTTTTGCACCAGATTCGAACTGTACAAATGCACCTTTACCCAATCCTTCAGCTGAAATGGAATCTTTTGTAATGGTATTACCTTTGTTCTCCCAGGTGCCGTAAGATTTAATCGGTTGATCGAACCGGATTACGAAATAACTTTTCCAACCTCTTTTAAAACCTTCGCCATTGTTTACCCAGCCAGTGATTTTATTTTCTTTAGGATAGATCTGTACCCCACTTAACCTATTATACCCGTCTAAAATTAAAAAGCTCCTTTTGCCTTTTGGATAACTGAACCTGAGGTGCGCGCCACGTTCTGATGGTGAAATCTCGGTGGTGATATCATTTTCGAATGTTACTTTATAATAGTTTGGTTTAGCAATCTCATCCTGATGGCTAAATTTAGCCTCGCGTTTATCTTCATTTACAATCAGTTCGTCAACCATCGGCATTAAAGAAAATACCGCATAATCTCTCGTCCACGAACTGCATTGGTGCGCTTGCTGAAAGCCCCTGATTTTGTCTTTAAAGTATTGATATTTCCAGCCATCACCGTTTCTACCCGTTTGGGGTGTCCAGGTGTGCATGCCAAATGGCAGCGCAGTTGTTGGGTAAGTATTCCCTCGGGTGAGTTCGTGTTTGGAATTTGTGCCCTGAAGGGTGTTAACGTAGTGAACCCAATCTTTCTGCTGCGCCCGTAAGTTTTGGGTAACCAGGCAGCATAAAACGGATGCGATTAATTTAAGTTTCATTTGTTTGTGTTTATTCTTTCCAGCTGATATAACCAAAACCAGACTGTATATTATAAAAAACCGGCATTTGTTGGCGCAGTTACAGGCCTGCAAATGCTGATTTATATGATTATTTAATATTCCATTTATCGGCTAACATTTTGATGAAATAACCGCCAACAACACTTCTCGCCTGAAAGCCAGTCATTTTCCCATTGGTGGTTTCATGCCAGTCGCTCAGTGGCACTTTACTTTCTGTTTCAGTAGCAAAACGATAAATCGGAGTTATAAATTTTTGAAAATCTGCATCATTATCGGCCAAAGTAGCGGTCCACATAATCCAGTCAGACTTGGTATAGGTTCTGCGGCTATCCAATGGTAATCCGAAATCTTTTTGTTTGGTTAAATAAAAATTAATCTCCTTTTTATAAAGCGCTTTCGGAAACAGATCGAGTTTTAAAAGTTTATCCCAAACCAAATTATATTTCTGGCTCCAGGTATTTTTATTGTTAAAAGTTAGGGCATAATGATCGCCATCATCAGCAAGTTTCATCCAGTTTTGGACCATTTGTAAAGCAGCTGTGCGGTATTTTGTAGCCACATCGGCCTTGCCTAACGATTGCGCCATTTGCGCATATGCACCTAAAGCTACGATAGCTTTGACCGATAAATTCGAATTTCTGGCTAAATGTCCGGCAAAATCGTCGGTACACAATTGATTGGCCGGATCGAAACCTTCTCTTAGCAGGTAGTTTGCCCATACCGACATTACTTCCCAATGTTTCGCGGCATATTTTGCATTTCCTTCTGCCCTGGCAATGGCCGCGGTTAAGATGATCATATTGCCAGCCTCTTCTACAGGCATGTCTTCGCCATAGGTTTGGCCGTTTGCTAAAGGATAAGTACCTAAATCGTGTGCAGCGAAAGGTTTCTTCCATTTTCCACTTTCTGAATAGTAGAAAATACCATTTAACATGCCTTTTAACAATTCGGGATTGTAAACTAAAAATTGTGGTGCTGAAGGATAAGTTACATCCACTGTATTGATTGAGCCATTGCTAAAATTTTCTTTCGATAAGAACAGGATATCACCATTTGGGGCATACACGATTTTGTGCGCCGCGATAGCTTGTCTATAAGCCAGTTTACACATATCAGCATATTCTTTTCCTCCAGCATTTTCTGCGTCGGCATATAGTTTGGCATCAAAAGTGGCACAGCTGGTTTTTAACGAAGGATATTGGGCATTGGCCTCTGCCAGTTGATCTTCAAACTGCTGACTACCCGAAAGCCTCCAAACGGGTTGCAGCTTTTCGCCAAAATATTCAACCGATTTTAGGTCATCATAACCCAACATCATATATTTATCTACCGGGGTTGAAGAAACCGAACCAAAAGGAATGATACTGCTTAGGTTTAGGTTTTTCGAATTTAAAACCTGTGTTGGTGTTGGATATTTGGAACCAACAAAACTTTTTAAGCTTTCGTTCTGCGTAGCTATAAACTGAGTCGCATTAAACCTGGCAGGAACGGCCACGTATAAATAACCCCAATCGATACGCAGATCATCTCCCCTTTTCTTTAACACCGACTGCTCTACTGTCCCTGTTTTTAAGATAGAGAGGTTGTTTTTCGTACTCTTCCAGGCCGATACACTTTGGTTTGGTGTATTTACTGCCAGGCTTGATGATGCCCCAAAGAAAAGATCTACACTGTGCGCCCTGGTATCAGTAGATTTTACGGTATAATTGATATAACTGATTGGCCTTGCGGTTAATTTAATATCGTTGAGTAATAGCGGAGAGGTGAAACTTACCTGAAGTTCTACACTGCCACAGCTAAAAGTATATTTGGTCGTAGTAGTCTCGATGGACACATTGGTTTGGGTTGCGGGCGGAATTTTAACAAGATCTATATCTTCTTCTACAATCCCGGCATCTAAATGCCTGCCACCAGCAGTATTTTTGCAATGGATGGCCAATACATTTTTCCCTGTTTTTAAGATACCATCTTCAATGGGTAAGTATATATAATCAGAAACCCATCCATTTTTTTTGTAAATGACTTTACCATTTAAATAAACAATTACATTGTCATCGTGATTGAGTTTAAGGTATTTTTTTGTGGCCGATACATGGGTGATATCGAAGGTTCTTCTGAAATACAGGTCATCGCTATTCCATTTAGTTTTGGCAGAATGATCATCGCCAAAAGGGGCATCGGCTTTTTTCCAAGCGTTATCGTTGTAACTATTATTTTCCCAACCTGCTTCAGGTTTATCGAAATTGTAACTGGCCTGATATTTTAAAACATCAGCAGCTGGGAGTATTTCTGTAAAGGTTTTGCTTTCTTCGCCTAAAAACCGGTAAAACTTCCCGTCTACTTTAATAACACCCAGTAACGATTGCTCTTTGCCTGTCCAATGTTTAGTTACCGATTGGTTAAGCCCATCGCCAAAAGACCAAATACTGAAATAAGCATCATGTGTAATTAATGGATAAGCGGGTGCTTTATCTTGAGCTTTTACAATTAAATTAAAAAAAAGACAAAGTGCTGCTAAGGAAAGTTTTCTCATAAATTAATATTTGGTTTCATTGTAGTTGATAAAACGTTTTACCAATTTATCTGCCAAATACCTTATGCCAGGGCTGAATAAGCTGCGAAAGATAATGCTGGTTTAAATTGGATTTTTGTTTGTAAAAGGCTGAACAAAGTAAAACGTTTTACTAGTATCAATATTAGTAAAAAAATATACATTTTTCATCTCCCCAAATCGTAACATATAGGCT
>NZ_JBWKYI010000057.1:0-6659 GCF_059423705.1 Pedobacter sp. GW460-11-11-14-TSB4 | reverse complement strand
TGTCATGCATTTAAAGAATTTAATAAAAAATCAGAATTTAACTTACAAATTATAAATGCTATTGAAAATAAAAATGGGGCATTAGGGTTATGGAGTACCATTAAACATATAATTGAAAATTTAGTATCAAAAGATGAATCATATATCCTGATCTGCGAGGATGATCATCAATTTACAAAGCATTATTCAAATGATTTTTTGTTTAGCAAGATAGTCGCTGCAAAGGAAAAAGATGCAGACGTCTTATTAGGCGGGGTTAGCTGGTTTAGTGACGTCCTAGAAGTTTCTGATGACTTATTTTGGGTAGACCAGTTTACCGGTTTGCAATTTGCGATAATATTTAGAAAATTCTTTAGAAACATCTTAGAGGCTAAATTTATGGAACAGGATGTAGCAGATCGAAAAATTGCTGATTTAACACCCAATAAGTTTTTAATATATCCATTTATATCTATCCAAAAAGAATTTGGCTATTCTGATGTAACCATTAAAAATAATAAAGAGGGGTATGTTACCCAAATTTTTGAAAAAGCTAGTATGGTTCTTAATAGTTTAAATAGAGTAAAGCAATTTTATAAGCCAAACCTATATGAGTAATCACGAAGATATTATCTTACCTACATATGTGATCAATCTTAAAAGCCGGAATGAAAGATTACACCATATTTTACGACAATTTAAAGCCAGGCCAGAGTTTAACGTTCAACTTGTTGAGGCTTGTGAACATAAAATTGGAGCAATAGGCTTATGGCAGAGTATAGTTAAAATCACAGAAATGGCTATAATAAATGATGATGATGTAATTGTCATATGTGAGGACGATCACGAATTTACAGCTCATTATTGTAAGGATTATTTGATCCAAAATATTATTGAAGCTCATGACCAAGGTGCTGATATTCTCTCTGGTGGGATTGGCGGCTATGGACAAGTTGTACCATTAACTAAAAATAGATATTGGCTCAATACGTTTTTATCTACTCAATTTATTGTAGTCTATAAAAAAATATATAAAAAAATCCTAAACTATAAATTTAAAAAAACAGATGTTGCAGATTTGGTTTTAGCAGGGTTAACCAGCCATAAAATGGTGCTATATCCCTTTATTTCTCGGCAAAAAGATTTTGGATATTCAGATATTACCCCAATGCACAATGAACAGCCCGGTTTGGTGCAAGATATGTTTAAAAGAACCGAAGAAAGGTTACAGAGAATTCAGGAAGCTTATTTAAAATATTCTAATTTATAAATGGTCATCATCAAACTTATGGGGGGGCTAGGTAACCAAATGTTTCAATATGCTTTTGCTTTGATACATATGTTAGGAAATAAAGAAGTAAAATTCGATCTTTCGTATTACGATAGCGATAATAGACATGGTGGTTATTGGTTGGATAAAGCATTCAATATTAATATTGCAAAAGCAAATAAAAGAGATGTTTTCTATTTTATAGAAGCGATAAAAGATGAAGTTGGCAACTTAGGCTATAGGTTAAAGTCCGACAAATTTATCATTGAGGAGGTATTAGAAGAAGAGTCTAGCTATAATCCTGATTTAGCAAATCTGGACGGCGCTCATTTTTCAGGTTACTGGCAAAACGTTAATTATTTTAAGAAAATTGAAAACGAAGTTCGACATCAATTCAGATTTAGGGAATTAGAAAAAGCAGATTTAGGAAATCTAGCAAATAAAAAACAGATCTTAGATAGTAATGCTGTTAGTATTCATATACGAAGAGGTGATTATTTGCAATCGCCAATCCACTTGAATTTGGGGCTAGAGTATTATGCAAATGCAATTGAATATATCGAAATGAAGACCAATGAACCATGGTTTTATATTTTTACGGACGATATGCATTGGGCGAAACAAAATTTGGGACAAGTAAATAATATCCAATATGTAGAAACCAATAAAAAAAATAAATGCCATTTGGATATGTATCTAATGAGTTTATGCAAGCACAATATAATAGCCAACAGCACTTTTAGCTGGTGGGGGGCATGGTTAAATAATAATCCGAATAAAATAGTAATTACCCCAAAAAAATGGTTCAATCACAGTAAAAATATTGATGGGATTTTGCCTAAAGAGTGGATTAAGTTATGAAGATTGCTATTCTATATATCTGTACTGGCAAATACGCTATGTTTTGGGATGGTTTTTTCCAATCGATGGAAAACTATTTTTTGCCCAAAATTACCAAGCACTATTTTGTATTTACTGATCAGAATATAAAAATAAAACCAATTAACAAAAGGGTACATCTCATTGAACAAAAGCATTTGGGTTGGCCATTTGATACACTGTTGAGGTTTCATATGTTTTATGAAATTAAAGATCAACTAACAAAATTTGATTATGTATTTTTTTTAAATGCAAATATGAAATGTGTTGCAGTAATTGACGAAACTATTTTGCCCAAAAAAGAAGATTTAATCGCAGTTGTGCACCCAGGTTTTCACAATCAATCAAGAGAAAATTTTACATACGAAGAAAATCCCAAATCTCTAGCATATGTTGAGAGAAATAGAGGCAAATATTATTTTATGGGCGGATTTAACGGCGGCAGGTCCCGCGCTTACATTAAATTAATAGAAGCATTGGCTTACCGAATTGAAAAAGATTTGAAGAAAGGTATTATCGCTGTTTGGCACGATGAATCGCATTTGAATAGGTATTTGCTTCATCGACTTGTTAAAAAATTAAGCCCGGCATACGGATATCCTGAGGGACTGGCGTTACCATTTGAAAAAAAGATTTTGATTCTAAATAAAAATAAGCTTGGTGGTCATGATTTTTTAAGGTCTAATTTTTTAGCAAAATAGAAATGAAATGTTTCAAAATATTGAATTGTTACCTCTGGGAGTTAGAGTATTGTATCAATCTTTTCTATTTCTGATTTTGGGCTTGGGCATATGATATAATTATGGATAATACATTTTTCTATTATAGAGCGGGTTCTAATTGGAACGGAATTTCTGCAAAGGGTAAAGCATCAAATACATATATTTTAGATAAAATTATTGATTTAACATTGAAAAATTTAGTACCCAAAAGGGAAAAATGAACAAATTGTTCCTGATAAAAGCACCATATAATATATCTATATTGAAAAACTTCACCCACTATAAACAACCCGATCAAATGGATTGTGGCCCTACCTGCCTGCGTATGGTGGCCAAACATTATGGTAAAAATTTTACGCTTCAAAGGGTAAGAGAAATCAGTGGCATCAATCGCGAAGGTGTTTCCATGTTGGGCATTAGCGAGGCTGCTGAAAAGATAGGCTTCCGTACTTTAGGAAGTAGATTGACTTTGGATCAACTTTTGGAAACAGAGCTGCCGGTAATTCTGCACTGGAACCAAAATCACTTTGTAGTACTCTATAAAGTTAAAGGAGACAAATATTATGTTGCCGATCCGGGTAAGGGTTTAATTGTGTATAATCAAAGTGAATTTGTACGGCACTGGTTAAGTACACATGATAATGGACATAGCCAGGGGATTGCGTTAATACTTTCACCAAGTCCGGCATTTTATGATCAGGAAGGAGATAAAAATGAAGGTATTAACTTTACTTTTTTATTGCGTTACCTTTATCGTTACAAACAACTAATTGGTCAGTTGTTTGTAGGCTTAGGGGTTGGTACCTTATTGCAGCTCATTGTACCTTTCCTTACACAGGCTGTGGTTGATATCGGTATCAATACCAAAAACCTTAACTTCATCTACATCATCCTGATTGCACAGACCATGTTGTTTTTAGGACGGATGAGTGTAGATTTTATCCGTTCTTGGATTTTACTGCATGTTAGTACAAGGATCAATATTTCTATTCTGACAGATTTTTTGATCAAGCTGATGAAACTGCCCATGAGCTTTTTCGATACTAAAATGACAGGGGATATTATGCAGCGGATGAATGATCAGCAAAGAATTGAAAGCTTTTTGACCGGGTCTACTTTGAATACCATATTCTCTATGTTTAATTTGGTAATATTTACCATTATACTGGCCTATTACAACATCAACATATTTATCATATTCTTAGTAAGTAGTGTACTCTATTCCCTATGGGTAATGGCTTTTTTAAAAAGGCGCAGAGATTTGGATTTTAAGCGCTTTGATATCTCATCAAAAAACCAGAGTAGTGTGGTACAGTTAATTGGCGGGATGCAGGAAATAAAGTTGAATAATTGTGAGCAGCAAAAACGTTGGGAGTGGGAGCGTTTGCAGGCAGGATTATTTAAGTTTAGTATTAAAAGCCTTTCTTTGGGGCAGTTTCAGCAGGCAGGAGCATTTTTCATTAATGAAGGTAAAAATATCCTGATTACTTTTTTGGTCGCTAAATCAGTAATAGATGGTGATCTTACACTGGGGGGAATGATGGCCGTGCAGTATATAGTAGGGCAGGTAAACAGTCCGATTGAGCAATTATTGGGTTTTATACAATCTTTTCAGGATGCCAAAATTAGTTTAGAAAGGCTAAATGAAATTCATAAAATGGAGGATGAAGAACCGTTGACAAGAAGCTTTTTAAAGGAGCTTCCGGCAAACCAAAGTATATTGATCAATAATGTAAGTTTTACTTATCCTGGTGCTGGTAATGAGCCTGTGTTAAAAGGAATAGATTTAAATATCCCTCACGGAAAAACCACTGCTATAGTCGGTATGAGTGGTAGTGGGAAAACGACGATACTAAAACTTTTGCTGAGATTTTACAGCCCTCAAAAAGGAGATATCAAGGTCGGATCAAGCTACCTTGATCAAATCGGTTATGGCTATTGGCGCATGCAATGCGGTACAGTAATGCAGGATGGTTTTATCTTTTCTGATAGCATTGCCAAAAATATTGCAGTGGCAGATGAATATCCTGATCCAGCCAGGCTACAGCATGCGATTAAGATGGCCAATATTGAAGATCTGATCGAAAGTTTGCCTTTGGGATTAAATACCAAAATTGGTGCTGAAGGCAATGGAATTAGTGCAGGGCAGAAACAACGGATTTTAATTGCACGTGCAGTTTATAAAGACCCAGCCTATATCTTTTTTGATGAGGCCACCAATGCCCTTGATGCCAATAATGAAAGCGTAATTATGGATAACCTGGAAGAATTTTTTAAGGGAAGAACCGTAGTTGTAGTTGCCCACCGTTTAAGTACCGTAAAAAATGCTCATAATATTGTGGTGGTTGATAAAGGAATGATTGTAGAACAAGGTACACATGCTGAACTGACAAAAATGAGGGGTGAATACTTTAATCTGGTAAAAAACCAGTTGGAATTAGGTGCTTAGGCGAAAGACTAAAATTGAAATAAATATGCCATCATATAGAGAAATAGTAACCGTACATAGCGAGGAAGTAAGTGAAATTATTACTGCGGTGCCCTCATGGATATTAAGACGTGGAATTACTTTGATATTTCTGGTTTTGCTTTCAATTGTTTTGATGTCTGCACTTATCCGTTATCCTGACATTATTAAAACTTCTTTAAAGATAAATTCATTAAATGCGCCTAAAGAAGTAATTGCGCATCAGCAAGGCAAACTGGTTAAAATTTTGGTGAAAGAGAATATAATGGTTAACAGTGGTGAGCCACTTGCCTTTATAGAAAGTACAGCCAGGCATGAAGATGTACTTATTTTTGCAACAAAATTAAAAGCTTTAAGGGAATTAGTAAACACTGGAAAACCCATCAATAAGGTGAATTTCGAGACCAAAGGTCTTAATTTAGGAGAATTACAAAACAGTTACCAGTCTTTTTATCAAGAATATATCCAGTTTGCAAATACACAATCTGGCGGTTTCTATCTTGCCCAAAAAGCTTACTTACAAAGAGATATTGGTGAAATACGGAAATTAGAACAGCAGATTTTGCAACAGAAACAGGTACAGGAAAAAGAATACGCAAATATAGCTGAAGAATACGAAGCTTATAAAAAGCTTAAAAGTAAAGAAGTGATTTCTAACAGCGAATTTAAACAGCAGGAAAATAAATATCTTTCTGGTAAATATCCACTGCAGCAAACAGCTACGGCACTGCTCAACAACAACAGTAGCTACCTTAATAAGCAAAAGGAATTGGCTACTTTAGAGAACACCATACGGGAACAACAGGCAAAATTCGTTCAAGCGTTGAATAGTATTATTAGCGACACGGAAGGCTGGTTATTGAAATATGTTGTTTCTTCAACGTCAAAAGGCCACGTAAGTTATGTAGGTATTTTGCAGGAAAATCAGAATGTAATAATGAACCAGCCACTCTTTATGATCAATCCTGGTAATAGTAATTTTTTTGGTGAGGTCCAGATTCCGCAATATAATATGGGCAAGGTGAGGATAGGGCAACGGAGTCTGATTAAATTGCGTAGTTACCCTTTTGAAGAATTTGGTGTGATTAATGGAAAGGTAAGTTATATTACAGATTTTGCATTGAAAGACAGTGTGTTCCTTGCTAAAATAGATTTCCAGCAATTTGAAAAAAAAGATGCCGAACATACCATTATACTTAAACCTGGAATGGTTGCAGATGTTGAAATCGTAACAAAAGAAAGCTCTTTATTGCAGCGGTTTATGCGAAACCTGAATAAGATTTTTGACAAGTAAATATAAATCATAAAAAATTTATTGAAATTTACATCCCTATTAAAAAAC
>NZ_JBWKYI010000056.1:0-6850 GCF_059423705.1 Pedobacter sp. GW460-11-11-14-TSB4 | reverse complement strand
AGTGTATATATTACAATAATAGTGAAAATTATGGAGTGCAAATAAAAATTATATTCTGTCAACTTATTTTCCTGATGTGCTAAACCAAATTTTTAGGATGTTAAGGGTTTGATAAAAAATAATTTTTACCAAATAAATAAGTTGTTGCGGTATAATTTGCTTAACTACTGATCTTTACATTGTAATTAATTTAACCGAATATTATTTTTCTCATGCATAAAAAACACAACTTCGGTGCCGGCCCGTGCATATTGCCGTCATCTGTAATGGAGCAAGCTGCTCAGGCCGTAATCAACTGGGGTGGGATGGGTTTATCTATTTTAGAAGTTTCTCACCGATCGCCGGAATTTGAAGATGTGGTACTTAAAACCCAGCTTTTGGTTCGCGAGTTATTATCTGTTCCCAATCACTATTCCGTGCTTTTTTTACAAGGTGGGGCCAGTACACAATTCGCTATGGTGGCCATGAATTTTTTGAGCGCAGGAAAAAAGGCTGCTTATCTTGATACTGGATATTTTGCACAGAAAGCTATTAAAGAAGCCAAATTATTTGGTGAAGTTGAGCTGGTTGCTTCTTCGAAAGATAAAGATTACGCTTATATCCCTGATCAGTTTAATGTTGATCAAGAATCTGCTTATATACACTATACTTCAAACAATACGATTGAAGGAACAGAGATATTTGATTTTTCTCCTAACGGCGTTCCCGTGGTATGCGATATGTCATCAGATATTTTTTCCAGGAAGATTAATGTTAGCGATTTTGATCTCATTTATGCAGGTGCCCAAAAGAATATGGGGCCGGCAGGGATGACACTCGTGATTGCTAAAAATGAATTTCTTAATCAGGCCAAAAAGGAAATCCCATCAATGATGGACTACCGGATATTTCGCGATAATATGAGCATGTACAATACACCACCGGTTTTTTCCATTTATGTAGCCATGCTTAATTTATTGTGGCTTAAAGATCAGGGCGGTGTAAGCGGGATAGAGCAGAGAAATATAGAAAAAGCAAAATTATTATACGCTGAAATAGACCGAAATCCACTTTTTTATGGCACGGCCGATGTTGCACACCGCTCCCGAATGAACGTTACTTTTCTGGCGGTTAATAAAGATGTAGAGGGCGGGTTCTTAAAATTTGCGGCAGATCAGGGAATTGTAGGCATAAAAGGTTACAGAACAGTTGGTGGATTTAGGGCTTCGCTTTACAATGCACTCCCATTATCGAGTGTTGAAGTATTGGTAAATGCGATGGCCAGTTTTGAAAAAATATACAGCGATAAAACAGTTCTTGAACTCGAATAATCAGTTAAAAGATGATAAAAATCTCTCCACTAAAGGCATTACAGCCAGGCAAAGACATATTTGACCTGATGATTTCTGATCAGGTAAATGGTAAGGTGCATAAAAATGAACAGCTTTCTTTTGAAGACCTGCTCAATTTATTTGGATGTCCTTTGGATGAGCGGCCGGCTATTTATGTTTACGAGTTTCGTGGTGAGTTTGGTGCAATGCGGGGAATTTGGGCAGCAACCGATCTTTCTCAAACACCCGTAAATGCCATTAAAAGGCACGAAGAAACCGTATCGTCGAAAGTAGAATCACTTAAAACAGATCGGAAAAATAAGGCAACGCAAAAATCACCAATCTTATTGGTGCATAAAAAAGACAAAACCTTAGATACGCTTATTGATTTTGTGGTGCGTACGCGTAAACCTTTGGCAAGCGAATGGTCACAGATGGAACATTTTCTTTATCAGGTACTGGAAGAAGATGTTATTGAAAAATTTGTGCAAGAATTTACGAAACTTGAAGCGGTTTACCTTGCCGACGGCCATCATCGCCTGGAAGCAGCCTGTTCATTGCAGAAAAACTCACCTCAGCAGATCAGTTCGCTATTTGTGTCTGCTGATGTTATTTCGATAGGTGCCTTTCATAGAGTGGTTACGGGGGTAGATATTTCTTACTCACTGTTGATGGAAAAACTCCAACAGTATTATTATGTTTCAAAAATCCCCAATAACAAAGCTTATAAACCTGATCAGAAGAACAGGTTAGGGCTTTGTTTTAAAGGCGAATGGTATCAACTGGATTTAAATCAGGCTTCTATGGCATTATCAGCAGTGCCTGATACGGTTATTTTACAAGATAAAATCTTGTCAGCTGTGCTGGGGATTAATAAACCGAAGGAAGACGAAAGATTAACCTGTTTTCCGGATTGTAAATGGGCTCAATTTCTTGCAGCGCTGAACAGTGATGAAAGCGCCATTGGCTTTTCTCTTTTTCCGATGACGGCAGATGCGTTTATTACAGCTGCAGAAAATGCTGAGTTTTTGCCACCGAAATCTACCTGGATAGAACCGAAGGTTCCTCAGGGATTTATGGCAAGTAGTTCAGTAGCCATAACGGCAAAAGCTGAGCAGGTACGGGTAAATTAGTGTTAAACTTATAAAACTAAGCATATGTTCGATCTCGATTTAGAAAGTATAGCTCAAATAGGCGCTACCTTTCTGATTATTGCTTTCTTTATCGTGGCTTTATTCAAAAAGCGACTTAAAGTAAACAAGAAAAAAAATGACGGAGAACACGATTATCTGCATTGGCTCTAAACCGGATAATCGATTTTAACTGTGTCGGTGTATTTTTTTTGTTGTGGTAAATCAATTTAGTTTAATATGGCGTAAGTTTTATATCTATTAAGCCTTTGTAGGTTGATTATAACAATTTGATTATAGTTAAATTTTATACTTTTGGGCTATTGATATTTACAATTTAACCCGATATGTTTTATGAAAATGCTTTTTAGAGTTTGCATACTTTCTGTTTTAACCTGTTCATCTATCCTGGCAAGTGCACAAACTGTTACCTTAGATTATTTTTTTAATCGTGAAACCCGTAAAGATAAGCAGGGTAAAGAAATTCGTTTTCATTACCTGTGGAGTGAGCAGGCAATGAGTGGTTTTTCTATTTTCGGCAATGCATTTAAAAAACAGGGTTTTAAGTTAGATTCTTTAGAAACAGCACCTACTGTAGCCAAATTAAAAGGAACTGATGTATATCTAATTGTAGATCCTGACCGACCAAAGGAAAACCCAAAACCAAATTATATACAGGCAGCAGATATCACCGAAATTTCGGCGTGGGTAAAGCAAGGCGGTGTATTGGTGATGTTTGCCAATGATAGTGCAAACGTAGAGTTGCCACACTTTAATAAACTAGCCAATGTATTTGGCATGCATTTTACCAATGAGATGCAAAATCATGTTATTGATGACAAACATTTTGATGATGGTGCCATTTCAATCAAGAACAATCCTGTATTTAAAACGGCGCAGAAAATATTTATGAAAGATGTTTGCTCCATTGAAACCAAAGCCGGTGCAAAACCGGTGTTGAAAAATGCAGCTAACGCAACAGTGATTGCTTCTGCTAAATATGGTAAAGGGACCGCAATTGCCATTGCCGATCCATGGTTGTATGACGAATATGTTAACGGACGTTTACCAAAAGAAATGGGTTTCGAAAATGATAAAGCAGCCGCTGATTTAGTGGCATGGCTAAAAAAACTGTCGAAAAAATAACCCTGTAATACTGTTAAAGTTTATCCAGTTTAAAATAACCCAAATGAATTTCATCTTCAGGTAAAGCACCTGAAGATGGTTTTATTTCGATATGGTATTTTTGTTTCGATTCTTCGCTTAAAATATCTTCAATTTTATAAATATCATCCACATCAATGCCATACTTTTCGTCAATATGCGCATTGGCACCTTTTATCGAATTTGTTTTAAAAAATACAGTTTTCTTTGCCTCTTGTATGGCTTTTGCTCTTTCGTCATGAACTGATAAAACAATATAATGTTGCTCGTATAGTTTGTTCGATTGGTAGCCGCCAAGGTTAATAAAAAAGAGTTTATCAGTAGAAAGAGGCGTGTGGCCGTCTCTTAATTTAATGTTGATTTCATAGTTGTCAACCTTGTTCACTTCCCGCCAGCCATCTACATGGATGCTGGCTCCTGCTTCTGGCCAAAATGTTTTAATTTCGGGAACCAGTGCTTTAAGCGAATGTGCAATGCCGAAGAAATAATCGTGCTGTTCTACATTTCTTTTTGGTGCTTTCGATCCCAATAAAAGCATATATAATTTTGGTTGCGGTGTATCCATATTTAATTTATTGACTTTTCTTTTAACAGTAATAAGCAGAATTGGTTCTTGGTAATTGTGATTTTCTCTTAACCACAGGGGATGACAACACCTAAAACCGATCGTCTGACCTCTACCATTGACAGTGTTAAAAAAGATAGCGTCATCTCGACCGAAACGCAGTGGAGCGGAGAGATCTATTAAGACAGATTTAGCTCCGCTGAGCACAACGTGGTTCTCGACTGCGTTGCACTCCGCTCGAAATGACGGTAACTTATTGGAGTTAGATGCAGAGACTTTCCTGTCATTTATATTAATGTTTATAGAATAAATTACTCCTCAGGATGACAAATTAAACTGATTAATCACTGCGCGCTGTTTTCCGTGGCAAAAAAACAAAACAATTTCCCTTTTTTAAGATTGTATGAATTATAAATGGATACTAAAACAGCAAAACAAAGAATTGCCATTATTGGTGGTGGGCCGAGTGGTCTTTTTATGTATAAAAGATTAACAGAATCAAAAGCGGCCAATTTTGAGATAGACATTTTCGAGCGTAAGGATTATTTAGGTGCCGGTATGCCTTATAGTGCCGAAGGCGCTAATGTAGAACATATTACCAATGTATCAGACAATGAAATTCCAATCATTTATAATTCTATAGAAGATTGGGTTAAAATTGCGCCTAAAGCAGTGTTAAAAAAGTTTAACATCAACGAAGCGAAATTTAATGAGTATAAAGTATTACCCAGATTGTTTTTTGGAGAATACTTATCTGCGCAGTTTAATCTGCTGAAAGATGCAGCGGCGAAAAAAGGGATAAAAACCAATGTACATTTAAAATGTGTAGTAGAAGATATTGTCGATTTTCCTGAAGATAACCAGGTTGGTGTAAGTATCCAAAATCATGGTAAGGCATATTTCGACCAGGTTATTATCTGTACCGGACACAATTGGCCAAAGAAATATGAAGGTCGTATTCCCAACTATTTCGATTCTCCGTATCCACCAAAGAAGATATCGTTAAAGCTCAATCACGCTGTTGGCATCATGGGCTCATCGTTAACCGCTATTGATGCCTTAAGAACACTGGCCAGGCAAAATGGTAAGTTTGAAGACAATGAAGATGGAACCTATCGTTATCATTTAGAAAGCGAAGGCTTTAAAATTGTAATGCACTCGCGAAGTGGTTTATTGCCGGCCATTCGTTTTCATCTGGAAGATTCGCATTTGGGCAAAGAAGAAACGCTGAGTAAAGCTGAAATACAAGCGAGCATAGCGGAAAACGGAGGCTTTTTACCATTGGATTTTGTATTCGAAAAGAATTTTAAAGAAATGTTTATCGAAAAAGATCCGGCATTTTATGCGCAGATCAAAAACATGAACCTGGAAGAATTTGTAGGGGCCATGATGGGTTTCAGGGAAAAAATGGAACCTTTCGATCTTTTTAAAAAAGAATATGATGAAGCTGAAAAGTCGATAGAGAAGCGTAAATCTATTTATTGGAAAGAAGCTTTGGCTGTTTTAAGTTTTGCGATGAATTATCCTGCCAAATATTTGTCTGCCGAAGATATGGAACGGCTCCAAAAAGTATTGATGCCGCTGATCTCTATTGTAATTGCATTTGTGCCACAAAGTTCTTGCAGAGAATTACTGGCACTGTATGAGGCTGGCGTGTTAAACATTGTTGCCGTTGGAGATGATGCGAAAGTAGAACCGTTAAAAACTGGCGGTGCTGATTATCATTATACGTTGGATGATAAAAAGGTTACCGTTCACTTCGATACCTTTATCGACTGTGTTGGTCAGCCGCACCTTTCTTTCGATGATTTTCCTTTTAAAAGCTTAATTGCCAATGGAACGGTAAGTCCGGCAAAGCTAAAATTTCAGTCTGCAGAAAACGGGAAGGAAGAAATGAAGCATAATGATTTGGTGACGAAGAAAGGCAATACTTATTTTTTAACGGTGCCCGGTATCACCATTACCGATCATTTTCAGGTGGTTGATGAAGCTGGGGAGGCGAATAAAAGAATCTTTATTATGGCTGTTCCGTACATTGGTGGTTACAACCCCGATTATTCCGGAATCGATTTCTGTGAAGCCGCATCTGAGGCAGTACTTAGCAGTATTTTAAGTTGAGTATCGAATAAATCCTGCCAAAAATAATACTGATACACTAACAATACGTTACCTATAGTTTACGCTAGTTGGTCAGGATCTGCGATCTTGACCTTTGTGCTGTGTGTTTATAATCTGCATGGTTAATTCTTTTTAAGGATTAAAAATTCTTAGTTCTTAAGTCGGGATTACAAATCGCGATTTACCGAAAAAATTCACCGGATGATTTGGTAATATGTCATTATTAGCTATTTATGATGGTTTTTCAAATAAAAACAAACGTTTGCGCGTAAATATCGCAGTTCACATTATTAATCTAAATCCTTCAATTTAATGCTATGGATGGAATTGTGGCAATTATATAATTTATGCTACAAAAAGTTCAATGTTTTATCTCTATTAATTGTCGTTTAGACAATTTTAGCTTTTTGTAAAAATTTTCGGGAATGTTTTGGCAAAATACAATCTATATTTTCTCAGCGCAACATTACTCTGATGCCCCGAATTTTTAAATTATAAGCATTTTTAAACAAACGTTTGTCCTTTAAAAAAATAAAAATTCTGTTTTTATTACTTATATATTG
>NZ_JBWKYI010000055.1:0-9408 GCF_059423705.1 Pedobacter sp. GW460-11-11-14-TSB4 | reverse complement strand
ATATAATACCAGTAAACATAGTAACTTAGAAATTGTTTGCAAACTGAAGTAGATTTTTAAAAGAATAAAATAGATTCAGGCTATTCTTTTGTAGTTGTGCTATTTGTCAATACTTATTATTAGGTATTGGATTAAAATTGAGTAAAAAATTTAATATTTCCTTAATATTTTGATTATAATAGCTGAGGTTAGGGCTATATTCCTACATAAAAAATGTTAGGCTTAATTTAACCAGCCATAGTATTGGTTGTTCTTTTGATGGCAACTTTTCTAACCGTTTCAACAATCGCATTTTTATCATATCCACATTCAGCCCAAAGTTCAGCCTGTTCGCCATGTTCGATAAATTGATCTGGAATACCCAGGCGGATTACATTGGCGTGATAACCATGATCGGCCATAAATTCCAATACTGCAGAACCTATCCCTCCGGGTAATGAGCCATCTTCTACCGTAATTACATTTTTGTATTTGGCAAAAACTTCATGTAATAATTGTTCATCTAAAGGTTTTACAAAACGTAAATCGTAATGTGCCGGATAAAAACCTTCGCTGTTCAGTTCGGCGCGGGCTTCAACAGCAAAGTTACCTACATGACCAATGGTTAATAACGCTACATCCTCTCCATCACAGATCTTACGTCCTTTGCCAATTTCTAATGCTTTAAATGGTCGTTTCCAATCAGGCATTACACCATTACCACGTGGGTAGCGGATTACAAATGGGCCAACATTTTCTTGCTGGGCGGTAAACATCAGGTTTCGCAACTCTTCTTCGTTCATTGGAGAAGAGACTACCAAATTTGGGATGCAGCGCATGTATGCAATGTCGTAAGCACCATGGTGTGTTGCACCATCGGCACCAGCTAATCCAGCTCTATCCAGACAGAAAACCACGTTTAGCTTTTGGATAGCCACATCATGAATCACCTGATCGTAAGCTCTTTGCATAAAACTCGAATAGATATTGCAAAAAGGTACCAGCCCTTGCGCAGCTAAACCGGCTGAAAAAGTCACGGCATGTTGCTCCGCAATACCCACATCAAATGCACGTTTTGGCATCGCTTTCATCATGATGTTTAATGATGAGCCTGATGGCATAGCGGGCGTAATGCCTACAATTTTATCATTCGCCTCAGCCAGTTCTACCATGGTATGTCCAAAAACATCCTGATATTTTGGTGGTTGCGGCTTATCAGGAACGCTTTTTTTAATTTCTCCCGTAATCTTATCAAAAAGGCCCGGTGCATGCCACTTGGTCTGATCTTTCTCTGCTAATGCAAAACCTTTTCCTTTTACGGTAATACAGTGTAAAAGCTTAGGGCCAGGAATAGCTGATAAATCTTTTATGGTTTGTGCCAAACGTTTTACATCGTGCCCATCAACAGGGCCGAAATACCTAAAGTTTAAGGCTTCAAATAAATTACTTTGTTTCAGTAAGGTGCCTTTAATACTTTTCTCTATTTTCTTAACGTACTTGTGTGCGTTAGGACCAAGTTTAGATAATCCGGTAAGTACATGAGAGATGTCATCACGGAAACGGTTGTACGATTTCGAGATGGTAATGCTGGTTAAATATTCCTTAAGCGCACCTACATTGGGATCGATAGACATGCAGTTATCATTTAAGATGACCAGCACATTACTGTTTTCAATCCCGGCATGGTTTAAACCTTCAAAAGCTAAACCTGCAGTCATGGCACCATCGCCAATAACAGCCACATGCTGTCTGTCTGTTTCACCTTTTAATTGCGAGGCTACCGCCATGCCCAAAGCAGCCGAAATAGAAGTAGAAGAGTGGCCTACACCAAAAGTATCATATTCGCTTTCAGAAATTTTCGGGAAACCGCTAATTCCGCCGTATACCCGGTTGGTATGGAATAAATCTCTACGGCCTGTTAAAATTTTGTGCCCATATGCCTGATGACCTACGTCCCAAACTAATTTATCGTAGGGGGTATTTAGCGCATAATGTAAGGCAACTGTTAATTCAACAACACCTAAACTGGCGCCAAAATGGCCACCATTTACACTCACAACATCAATAATATACTGTCGTAATTCCTGGCTTATTTGTTCTAAGTCAGAGTCGCTATATTGCTTTAAATCAGCGGGATAGTTGATTTTAGATAATAGGGGGCCAGCTTTTACTTGCATTCGAAATTTATGGTAAAAAACAAGATACAAAGTAAGGTAAATTTGTTTTAATATAGAAAAGAAAAATACTGGTTTATTCTTAAGCGTTAAGCGGTTGGCGATGAGGGCTTAGCATGGAGCGTTTGGCGAAGAGCGGCTGATGATTGCGTGTAGCGTTTTAAGTTAGAGTACCTGAAAATTTTCATTATGTTTGTCTCTTCACATGCAGGCAGAGAATTTTGAAATAAAACTTCCGGTATTCGAAGGCCCCTTCGATTTATTACTGTTCTTTATTGAACGGGATGAGCTTAATATCCAGGATGTGGAGATTGCTAAAATTACGAACGATTTTTTGGCCTATATCCATCAGCTCCTGGCCTTGAATGTAGAAGTGGCCAGCGAATTTATTTTAGTGGCCGCAACTTTGATGCGCATTAAATCTAAAATGCTTTTGCCAAGGATTGAGGTAGATGAGGCCGGAAATGAAATTAATTCGGAACAGGACCTGATCGCCAGGCTAATTGCCTACAAACAGTTTAAATCTGCAGCAGAAGAAATGAAAGTTTTTGAAGAGGAACGGTTTAAACAGGATCAACGCGGTAATATTGCATATGATCTAACCCTGGCAGCTGCATCCTCCACGCATCAGGATGAACTTTTATCATTGGATTTGTATAAGCTTTTAACCATTTACCACCGAACGATGCAGAAGTATGAACTGCGCAGTGAGGAGGTTAAACATACTGTTGTTCAATATCCCTATACTATCGAACAGCAAAAACACTTTATTGCCAATTTGCTTGATATTAATAAACAGATCGATTTCGCCCTAGTCCTTAAAAATTCGGAGAATAAAGTGCATTTTGTTTATAATTTCCTGGCTATTTTAGAAATGTTGCAGCAACAAATCGTAGAGATAACCATTGGGAGCGGCTTTAACAACTTTAATGTGAAAGCATTATCCTAATAGAGCCTAAATTAAATTTGAATTTCTTACTTTTGCAAAAAAAATACAAACCTCATATAATGATGACACGCGACAACCAAATTTTTGAACTTATTGATAAGGAGTTAAACCGCCAAGAACATGGTTTAGAGCTTATTGCATCAGAAAACTTTGTAAGTAAGCAGGTAATGGAAGCTGCCGGATCGGTACTAACCAATAAATATGCTGAAGGCTTACCAGGAAAACGTTACTATGGCGGTTGCCAGGTAGTGGATGTAGTAGAGCAAATTGCTATCGATAGGGCAAAAGAGTTGTTCGGTGCAGCATGGGTAAATGTTCAGCCACACTCTGGTGCACAAGCTAACGCAGCAGTAATGCTTGCCATTTTGCAGCCAGGTGATAAAATATTAGGATTTGATCTTTCTCATGGAGGTCACTTAACTCATGGTTCGCCCGTTAACTTTTCGGGTAAATTATACCAGCCTTTATTTTATGGTGTTGAAAAGGAAACCGGATTAATTGACTATAAAAAATTAGAAGAAGTTGCTTTAGCCGAAAAACCTAAATTAATCATCTGTGGCGCATCTGCTTATTCTCGCGAGTGGGATTATGCTTTTATCCGTTCGGTAGCTGATAAAATTGGCGCTTTGGTTTTAGCTGATATTTCTCACCCGGCAGGTTTAATCGCAAAAGGATTGTTGGCCAACCCACTTCCACATTGCCATATTGTAACCACTACAACTCACAAAACGTTACGTGGTCCACGTGGTGGTATGATTATGATGGGACAGGATTTCGAGAACCCATGGGGATTAAAAACACCTAAAGGCGAAATCCGTTTAATGAGCAACTTGCTTGATATGGCCGTTTTCCCTGGTACACAAGGTGGTCCGTTAGAGCATATTATTGCGGCTAAAGCAATTGCTTTTGGCGAAGCTTTAAGCGAGGAGTACGGAACATACATTAAACAAGTAGCTGCTAACGCACAGGCAATGGCCAAGGCATTTGTAGCGAAAGGATATGGTATTATTTCTGGTGGTACAGATAACCACTTAATGCTGATCGATCTTCGGAATAAAAATATCACTGGTAAAGTAGCAGAAAATGCTTTAGAGAAAGCTGAAATTACAGTGAACAAGAATATGGTTCCTTTCGATGATAAATCTCCATTTGTAACTTCAGGTATCCGTGTAGGTACTGCGGCAATCACAACCCGTGGTTTAAAAGAAACTGAAATGGAAAAGATTGTCGATTTAATCGATCAGGTTCTAACCAACCCGGAGGATGAAGCTAACCTGAATAGTGTAAAAGCTGAAGTGATTAAACTGGTAAGCGCTTTCCCACTTTATAAATAAGATTATACACCAACCCCGTTGGCAATACAATAGCATGAGCAGTTACATTAATTTGTAGCTGCTTTTTTTGTGAAGTAAGTTTATCGGCTTTTTTTCTTTAAAACAAACGTTTGTTTTATATATTTGGCAAATTAATGTGATATAAACTTATGTGTGGAATAGTAGGCTATATTGGTTACAGAGAAGCCTGGCCAATTGTACTGAAAGGTCTTAAAAGATTAGAATACCGTGGTTATGATAGCGCCGGTATTGCGCTGATGAATAACAGTGGTCAGCATATTTATAAAAAAGCAGGAAAAGTAGCTGTTTTAGAAGAATTTGCTGAGGCCCATGATAAATCGGGCACTAGTGGTATGGGGCATACCCGTTGGGCTACGCATGGTGTACCCTCAGATCGGAACTCTCACCCACACACCTCTAATAATGGAAAGCTTTCTATCATCCACAACGGGATTATAGAAAATTATGCCACCTTAAAGGAAGAATTGACTAACCGTGGGCATGAGTTTAAAAGTGATACGGATACAGAAGTGTTGATTCATTTGATTGAAGAAATCCAGGAAATTGAAAATATAGATCTTTTAGAAGCGGTTCGTTTGGCCTTACGCGAAGTAAATGGAGCCTACGCCATCGTGATCATGGATAAAGAACACCCGGATCGTTTAATTGCGGCAAGAAAAGGTAGTCCAATGGTAATTGGTGTTGGAAATGGAGAATATTTCATTGCTTCTGATGCTACGCCGATTATTGAATATACCAAAAATGTAATTTACCTAAAGGATGGCGAAATTGCCCTGATGACCAGGGAGGACCTGTTGATTAAACAGTTAGATAATGTAGTCCAAACCCCGCTAATTCAGGAACTGGAGTTAAAGCTCGAAATGTTAGAGAAGGGTGGCTTCGATCACTTCATGCTTAAAGAGATTTATGAGCAGCCACGTTCGATTAAAGATTGTATGCGGGGGCGTATTTATCCTGAAGAAGGGAAGGTTCAGCTTGGCGGGATCAAAGAATTTGCAGAGAAATTAAAAAATATAGACCGGATTATTATTGTGGCCTGCGGAACCTCATGGCATGCAGGTTTGGTTGGCGAATATCTGATTGAAGAATATGCGCGAATCCCGGTTGAGGTAGAATATGCTTCAGAGTTCAGGTACAGAAATCCGATCATTACTGAAAAAGATGTGGTAATTGCCATTTCACAATCTGGAGAAACTGCCGATACCATGGCGGCTATAGAGATGGCCAAAGAACGGGGGGCAACTATTTTTGGGATCTGTAATGTTGCCGGTGCCTCCATCCCGCGTTTAACCCATGCTGGTGTTTACACACATGCCGGACCAGAAATTGGTGTAGCATCAACAAAAGCATTTACCGCACAAGTAACGGTTTTAACGTTGATGGCCTTTTATATGGCGCAGCAAAAAGGAACCATTACCACTTCAAAATTAATAGAGCTTTTAACTGAACTGGATAATATCCCTGAAAAGATCCAGGTGGCACTTGAGTCGAACGATCTGATTAAAGAGGTAGCAGAAAAAATCAAAGATTCTACTAACTGTTTGTTCTTGGGGAGAGGCAGTGGTTTCCCTGTAGCCTTAGAAGGTGCTTTGAAACTGAAAGAAATTTCATATATCCATGCAGAAGGTTACCCTGCTGCAGAAATGAAACATGGTCCGATCGCTTTAATTGATGAAGAAATGCCAGTAGTTTTTATTGCAACGCAAAATTCATCGTACGAGAAAGTGATTAGTAATATACAGGAAGTAAAAGCCAGAAAAGGAAAAGTGATTGCCATTGTAACGCAGGGCGATACCGAAGTGAAGAAAATGGCCGATTATTGTATCGAAATTCCTGACGCCAATGAAGCCTTTTTACCACTTATAGCAACCATTCCACTACAGTTATTATCATATCATATTGCGGTAATGCGTGGTTGTAATGTAGATCAGCCTAGAAATTTGGCCAAATCCGTAACCGTTGAATAATTTTACAACAAAACAAATAAATAAAGCAGTTGCATTAATTTGTAGCTGCTTTTTGGTTTATAAGCGGTATTTAAATACTGACTCTGTTAACTAAGCCCGATTGAACGGATGCCGTTTTAATTGATAAATACCTTTTTTACTGAGCTTTTAAAACGGCAGGAGGAAAAGCGGGACTGCAGGCTGCCATTAGCACTAACACTAACTTTAAAAAAAATATTTTTGATGATATAGGATTGCGATTAAGAGGATGTAGGTTTTTCAAAAAACTTTTTTTAAAAGTAAAGGGCCGATATTCTTAGAAGAAATATCGACCCTTACCATCTAAATTAACGCTCTCGAATATATAAACGGAAATTCTCGCCGTTTTGTTTTCAGAAAATAAAAAAAATAAATTATTTCTCGTAACTGCCTAAGGTTGAGGGATAAATTCTTGTATCCCCTTTCGCATCCTTAATAAGATAATTAAAATAGGGGTCGGTGCTTAAGTCAGTGCCCTTTTTTCGGGCAATGCTATTGGCAGCCAGCTCAAAATTCTCCAGTTCTTTATTAACAAAAAGAGGGTCGGTGTTTAAAATATTGCCATTGTTACTGTAGGCGTTGTTGCTGGATCGGATTAAATTGCTCCATAAATTCAGCTGCACTATTGCAGCAGTTTTCTTTTGGATATCCAGTTCATTCGTTAAACTGCCCCAGATAATATTATTGGTTAAATCTATTTGAAGTTTATTATAAGCATTTGCCGATAAATAATCTGAAAAACTCAAGGAAGCGGTTTTGCGTGGGAAATTTAAGTTATAACCCGCAAAAGTATTCTGCTTCAAATTGTAATTCCCCCCTCCTACTGCATAAATTAAATAATTCCCACAGTTATACATTACATTATTAAAAGCGAGCAGTTCTGAATGGTAGCCGATATAAGCCGCCACCTGCATGTTTTTAATAAGGCTATTGCTTAAAATTAATTTTGGATTATTATTAACGGATAAAGAATCGGAGGTAATGCCAACAGATGCATTTTTGATGATCGCATTTTTAATAAGCCCATATCCGCTTCGTTTTAAGAAAATCCCTTTCCATTGGCCGGGCTCATCACTATATGTTCTTTCGAGTCTATCGCTACAAAATAGTACAGGCTGAGTAAGGCTGCCATTAACTGTTAGGTTTCCTTCTATATTTAAATTAGCATCCTTATGAAAATAAATTTTGGTCCCAGGCTGGATGGTTAGTGAAGTCCCGCTTTTAACCGTTAAAGATCCATTGATAATATAAGGTAAAGCTTTTGTCCAGATGGTATTGGTATTAATTGTCGATTCATTAACAAATACAGCATTCTGTCCATAGGCTAAAAGCTGAATTACCTGTCTGTTGCCATTTGTATTTAATATGATGGAATCCTGAACCAGGAAGGGGAGGTTGGTTGAATTTGGGTTGATCGAAACTTTAACAAAAAGATTGATTGAATCCTGGCCGTTTATGATGAGGTCATTTTTGTTTTGTGTTGGCTCCCCGTTAATGTTAAGGCTAAACGCCGAATTGCTGCCACCCGATAACCTGATTTCTGATACTTTAACCGCATCATTATTTTTGTTGGTAATCTTTATTCTTTTCGTTATTGAGCCTACAGAAGTAAAAATGGTATCAAATAATACCTCCTGATTAGCAATGTTCAGTTTAGCATTTGGGTCTGAGGTAATGCGTTCCCCCTTCCGGCAAGCTGAAGTAAGGAATAAGATTAAAAGCACTAAACCAATATGTAAACGCATAAATCAAACTTAGAAAAATGTTTGGCTACTTACAATAGCACTTAAACCATACAATCGTATTATTCTGCAAAGGCAAGTGCCGCAATACTCACTTTAGCTGCCCCAATAGCTAAGAGTGTATTGGCGCACGCTTCAAGTGTTGCCCCGGTAGTAATTACATCATCAACCAGTAAAATATGTTTACCACTGATGTCTTCAGGAGAATTGACCTGAAAAACATCTTTCATGTTTTCATAACGGTTATACCTGCTTTTTTTAGTTTGACTTTCGGTAGAAGTATTCCGGATAAGGTGATCTTCGCTAATTTCAATTCCCATTTGTGCTGCAATTCCTTCTGCAATAAAGGTACTTTGGTTATATCCTCTAATCTTATATTTTTTTCGGTGTAAGGGAACCGGGATCACGATATTAATATCTTGGTAAAGAACCTCGGTTTTTAACCGTTCTCCCAGCATGTTACCTAATAGTACCCCAACATCGGTTTTGCCATTGTATTTTAAGCTGTGAATTAAATTTTGAACCTTGGCTCCTTTTCTAAAATATAACATGGCCATTGCAGCGTTTAGAGGTAAGCGGCCCCATAATTGCCTGGCAACCCTGTTATCTGCATCTTGGTGATAGTCTGTAAAAGGGAGATCATATAAACATTTTAAACAAATCAACTGCTCATGCCGAAACAGGTGAGTTCCGCACGCATGGCATAAATTTGGAAATAATAATCCAAATAAATCAGAAGTCCATTGTTTAACCAGCAACATCTAACTAATTTATAAAATATTTGTGAAGACTGCGGTATATTAGATAGAAGGTCTTTTTTTTAGCAAAGCAGGTTTAGTGCTACTATATAGGTATGTCCCCGCTATCCGCTTTATCCCGACTTTAGGTCGGGATGCCCGCTGCTATCGGGTTTAGATGGCACTGACTTCCTAAGTTTCAAGTGGCCGGGTGCAGGAAAAACTTCGGGATTGTCTGGGCGGCGCGCCAATAAACACTTGTTTCCTTAAAAAGTTTTGCCCGTCGCAACATTTTTTCCTGTTGAAAACCATGGAGTTACCTCAGGCCTTTGGTTAATCGGCAGAAAAGCTTTGCAGAAGCATTAATTTTTCCTACTTTTGCATCCCGCTTCGGAGGAAGGGTTTTATTGAAAGGATGGTATTAGAGTGATTGGGTCGGTATTTATTTTAAAATAAATATTGCGGGAGAAGAAAAGATTGCTACCTT
>NZ_JBWKYI010000054.1:0-10517 GCF_059423705.1 Pedobacter sp. GW460-11-11-14-TSB4 | reverse complement strand
CACCTCTGCTTTTAAGGTTTCCTTTGTCAAATTTAATTCTTTGATAATCTTTCTCAAACCTAAGGGATTGACGCGGGCATCCCGACGTAAGGTCGGGATAAAGCGGATAGCGGGGACATACCTATATAGTAGCACTAAACCTGCTTTACTAAAAAAACATGAAACATATACTATTATACTATATAGTGTAAGAATAGAACAAGCCCGGCCTGAATAGACTTCCTATTCCTCTATATTTATAGTATAATACGCTACAAACAAATCCGAACAGTTATATATGTTAAAAATTGTTAACTGTTATATGGTACTGAATTGCTTTGCATAGCTTAGCGGCCAATTGTTTTTATTGATGTTATCGTATTATTAATTATCTTTGCAGAATGTTTAAAGTTAAACACTTAATTATTTTAGTATTTGTTGCCGCTTTGGGTATTGCGGGTTGTAAGAGTCGTTTCGAGAAATTGAGAGCGAGTAATGACGTTGCAAAAAAATATCAGGAGGCTCTTCGTTTGTACAATAAACGCGATTACAGCAAAGCATTGGTGCTTTTTGAAGACCTTTCTCAAAAATACCGCGGCCGTGCTGAAGCCGAAGGATTGAACTTTTATTATGCTTATACTTTATATAGATTAAGTGATTATACTACTGCAAGATACCAGTTTAAAAGTTTTGCAGAAACCTATCCAGCCAGTAAAGATGCGGAAGAAGCCCGCTACATGGCCGCTTATTGTTTCTATTTAGAATCTCCAAATTTCTCTTTGGATCAGGAAAATACTTATAAAGCTATTGATGCATTACAATTATTCATTAACTTATATCCTACCAGCGATCGTGCTGCAGCAGCCGGTAAATATATTGCCACGCTAAGGGGTAAGCTAGAGGATAAAGCTTTTGAAAACGCTAAAATGTACTTAACCACCGGACCAAGTAATGTAGATAATTACAGAGCGGCAGTTATTGCCTTAAAAAATGCGCAAAGAGATTACCCGGATATTAAATATGCCGAGGAAATGGATTTCTTAATGATTAAAGCGCAGTATTTATACGCTAAAAACAGTTATGTTGTTCGTCAGGAAGACCGTTATAATGAAGCGCTTGCTTTATATACTGAGTTTACTGAAAACCACCCTGACAGTAAATATACTAAAGACGCAAAGGTACTTAAGGAAGATGTTGAGGCTGGAATTGCGGCTACAAAACAAGAATTGGCATTATATGCTGCTGATCAGGAAAAATACAAGCAGATGCTGATCAGAACCGGAAAGTTAAAAGATACTTCTGCTACAATTAATAAAACGGATATTAAAAACAAGTAATACATGAATACTAACAAACCTGCTGTACCAAATACTACAGTAACCAGAAACGTACACGATTTAGATAAAACTACAGATAACTTATACGAATCTTTAGTGGTGATTGCTAAAAGAGCAAATCAGATTTCGAACAACGTTAAAGAGGAGTTACACGGTAAATTGGCAGAATTTGCTTCAAGCAACGATAATTTAGAAGAAATTTTCGAAAACCGCGAGCAGATTGAAATCAGCAAGCACTACGAGCGCATGCCGAAGCCTGTTTTGGTTGCTATTGATGAATTTTTGAACGAGAAAATTTATCACAGAAATCCTGCTAAAGAACAAAAGTAACTGGCATAGCGCATAGCGTTTAGGGCAAAGCGTTTAGCACTACGCTCTATGCTCCATGCCTTATGTACTCTGCGCATTATGCTAAAAAATAAAAATATAATCCTTGGCGTTTGCGGTAGCATCGCAGCATATAAGTCGGCTTTTTTGGTTCGGCTGCTTGTAAAAGCTGGTGCAAACGTAAAGGTTATTCTTACCCCTGATGGTGCTAATTTCATTACACCACTCACCCTTGCTACGCTTTCTAAAAACCCTGTTTATACCCAGTACTTCGAAGAAGAAACTGGTGTATGGAGCAACCATGTTGAGCTGGGCTTATGGGCCGATCTCATGATCATTGCACCGATCAGTGCCAACACATTGGCTAAACTGGCAACAGGTATCTGCGATAATTTATTAACGGCTGTTTATCTTTCGGCCAAGTGCCCGGTTTATGTAGCCCCGGCTATGGACCTGGACATGTGGAAACACGAAACTACCCAGGGCAATATCGAGCGTATTATTAGCTATGGCAATACCGTTATAGCGCCTGCCAATGGCGAACTTGCCAGCGGACTCTGGGGCGAAGGCCGAATGGCCGAACCGGAAGAAATTGTCTCCTTTCTGAACGATGCCATTAAAAAATCGATGCCGCTATTTGGCAAAAAAGTAATGGTTACTGCCGGGCCAACTTACGAGGCTATTGATCCGGTACGTTTTATAGGCAATCATTCATCCGGTAAAATGGGTTTTGCCCTTGCTGATGAACTTGCCAGGCTTGGAGCTGATGTTACATTAGTTGCAGGACCAACCGCACAAAAATCTATACAAACCTTAAAAAGGATTGATGTAATTAGTGCCCAGGATATGTTCAATGCGTGTTCATCGCTATTCCCCGAAACCGATATAACCGTGATGTGTGCCGCTGTAGCTGATTATCGCCCCAAACAAGTTGCCACTCAAAAAATTAAAAAGCAAGACAAGGGCCTGGTTTTGGAACTGGAAAAAACAACGGACATACTTGCATCTTTAGGTACAACAAAAAAAGCACACCAGGTTTTGGTGGGTTTTGCCTTAGAAACCAATGATGAGGAGAATTACGCCAAAGGCAAACTGGAGAAGAAAAACCTGGATCTGGTGGTTTTAAATTCTTTAAATGATAAGGGTGCCGGTTTTAAATCAGATACCAATAAAATTACTATTTTTAACAAAGCTTTAGAACGCACTGTATTTGAAATGAAATCGAAAACGGATGTGGCTAAAGATATTTGTGCAGCCATTTTAAAAATTGCGAAATGATAAAAAAGATTGTTTGGATATTGTTATTGCTTGGTTTCGGGAAACTGCAGGCGCAGGAGTTAAATGCAAGGGTAACTTTGCTGGCTCCCCAGGTTTCGAACATCAGTAAGCCCACTTTAGATGCTTTGCAAAAAACAATCCGCGATTTTTTAAACAATAACAAGTTTAGCAACGAAAGTTATAAACCCCAGGAACGGATTGAATGTAGTTTTGTCATTACCATCAACTCATGGGATGGTGGCTCTGGATATACCGCCGAAGCACAGATTCAAAGCAGTCGCCCGGTTTTTAACAGCTCTTACAACAGCACTTTGTTAAACATGAGCGATAAGAATTTCGATTTTAACTTTAACGATGGTTCTACAATCGATTTTTCTGATCAGAATTACATTTCCAATATCAGTGCCCTCCTCACCTATTATGCTTATACCATTATCGGAATGGATAAAGATAGCTTCAGCAAAATGGGTGGAACACCTTACTATAAAAAAGCACAGAACATCATTAACCTGGCGCAAGCTTCGGGCAATACCGGCTGGAAAGCAGCTGATGGTTTACGCAATCGTTTTTGGTTTAACGAAAACGTTTTGAACCCTATTTTTAGCGAACTGCGCAATTTCATCTACAGCTATCATTTAAGTGGCCTGGATCAGCTTACCGATAATGATAAAGGCCTTACACAAATTGTTGCTGCCCTGCCTGCCCTCCAGCAAATGGATAAGCAGAAACTGGGTTCAATTTTCCCTAATGTTTACTTTGCATCTAAGGCCGAAGAAGTAACCAATGTACTTTCTAAACTAAACGGTCAGGAACGCATGAAAGCTTACAATATGTTGGCAGAAATCGATCCGGCGAATATTGGCAAGTACGAGGGGCTGAAGAAAAATTAGTTTTTTGGGTTAACTGGTTAATGGTTTTGATCCGTTAATTGTATATCATGCCAATCAGTCAAGCAATTAATAAGTTTCTCTTATTTTGTTGTTTAATGGAATAAATTAATTTTTCTGAAAAGCAGTCTCAGCATTTCAATTAAAGCCAGTCCTGCTTTTGTTCATACCTGCCCGATGGTTCAGGCGGGCGCCTGCAGGCCTTACACACGGGCTGGTATCCACATCAATCAGGTTTAATAACGTAAATCAGTTTTTCATAGCTGGGGTTTTCCTTTCCAAAGCCTAGTCATGCAACATTTCCCCTTACCCTCCATCCTATATTGCAGTTAACCGATTAACCAGTTTTAACAATTAACCTTCATAGGCATGCCACATTTTCCCTTACCCTGCATCCTGTATCGCAGTTAATCGATTAATACGTTTTAAAAATTAACCTTCTTCGCAGATGCAACATTCTACCTGCTCATGCGTCTTATAGCACAGTTAACCGGTTAAGCAGTTCAATCAGTTAAGCCAAAAGTTAAAAATTTGTTAAAATATTTTGATCTTACGAATATCTTCGTACATTTGAATACGAAATAATTCGTACAACTTGTAACATATGACTAATCATAACATCAAACCAACAGAAGGTGAAATGGAAATCCTCCAGGTGCTTTGGCAAAAGGGGAATGCAACGGTAAGAGAAGTTCATGAGGCATTAAATAAAAAAGACTCCGGGTATACCACAACTTTAAAACTGATGCAGATTCTACACGAAAAAGGAATGGTAGAAAGAGATACCAATCAAAAAACGCATATATATAAAGCACTTGTAAGTCAGGATAAAACTGAAAAACAATTGGTAAATAAAATGATCGATAACGTATTTAACGGATCGGCAGCGAGATTGGTGATGCAGGCTTTGGGTAACCACAGTGCAAGTGCAGATGAGATTGACGAAATAAAAAAATATCTAGATAGCCTAAAGTAAGGTTAGTGTTGAAGGTTGAAAGGTGTAGGGTTTAGATCCCTAATTAACAGTAACATTTTCGGATTGTCCCCGTATAAAAAATTAAAACCACCGTTATGGAAACTTTATTACAACAGTTCATCAAAGCATTTGGCTGGAGCATTTTAAACTCACTCTGGCAAAGCGCCATTATTTATGGCGTCCTATTTATAGTAATGTTAAGCATTCCGAAGCTGGCGGCAAAACATAAGCACAACCTTGCTTTTGGTGCCATCATTTTAATGTTTATTGGCTTTGGCTATAATTTCATTCATCAGTTAACATTGAATATCAATAGCCAGGCGCCTGCCATCAATGCTCAAAATATTCAGATTTACCAATATTTTAACAACCTTCCGCCAAGTTTTAGCAGCAAGGCAGAGCAATATTTCCCTGTTGTAGTGATATTTTACGCGATTGGTATATTGCTTCAGCTATTCGTTATTGTTAAAGGTTATGGTCAGCTTTCAAAACTAAAAAAAGAAAGTTTAAGTGCTGTTCCAGATAGCTGGAAAGCTATTTTCGAGCAGGTAACCGCTCACCTTAAAATCAACAAAGTTACCCAGTTCCATTTGTCTTCAATTGTTAATGTGCCTTTGGTTATCGGTTATTTAAAACCAGTGGTATTATTTCCATTGGCGCTGGTAAACCAGTTAGACAACGATCAGGTAGAAGCCATATTAATCCATGAGTTATCGCATATCAGAAGAAACGATTTCTTGTTAAACCTGATTAAAACAGCCATAGAAACATTGTTATTCTATAACCCATTTGTGTGGATGGCCGGCAGATTTATACATATTGAGCGCGAGCATGCCTGTGATGACCTGGTATTAAAAATTACCGGAAAACCACTCAACTATGCCCATGCCCTACTTAAACTCGAACTGTTAAAAGACAAAAACAGTCCGGCTTATGCACTGGCAGCAACAGGCAAAACCCAGAATTTATATCAACGCATTAAAAGAATAACCAACATGAAAACAAATTATTTAAACGCCAAACAACAAATGGCAGCCTTAACTTTAGGGGTAGCCTGCTTGTTTTCTATTGCCTGGATCAACCCAACAGAAAAGAAAAAAGAAACTAAAAAAACGCCTAAAATTGAAGTTTTGAGTATCATCGATCACCACGACGTGAAAACCATGGTTTGCACTGATACCACCAAGAAACGTAAAATAAAAATTGTAACGATCGATGCAGATGGTAAAAAAACCGAATACAACTCAGTAAAAGATATGCCTGATAGCCTAAGAAAAGATTTTTACAGAGATGAACTTTTTGCAGGAAAAAACATCTACAGACTGCATGCCGATAGTAGCTTTAGATTTAAGTTCAACGATTCGTCATTGTTGTCGAAAATACATAAAGAATACAATTCACCGGAAGCACAGGCCAAATGGAAAAAATTTGGTGAAGAGATGGCCCAAAAATATAATTCGCCAGAAGCACAAGCCAAATGGAAAAAATTTGGTGAAGATATTGCCAAACAATACAATTCGCCGGAAGCACAAGCCAAATGGAAAAAATTTGGAGAGGAGATGCAAAAGAAAATGAACTCTCCTGAAGCCCAGGCAAAATGGAAAAAAATGGGTGAAGATATGGCTAAAGAATTCGGTTCGCCAGAGGCGCAAGCCAAATGGAAAAAAATGGGCGAAGATATGGCTGCTAAAGTGAATTCACCAGAGTTTAGAGCTCAAATAGAGAATATTAGGGCACATGCTTTAAAATCTGGGGAGATTGCAAGATTATCTGCATTGAGTAAGTTAAATTCAGATTCGCTATTTAAAGGAAACAGACATATGCTTACCGGTCCGGATGGTGCAGTATTCTATTTCGATAATAATAGTAAGGTAAAACAGACCGAAGAATATAAAAAACTGAAAGAAAAGTTCGATAACGAGGTGAAGGAACTGAAAGAGAAAATGGAGAAGAAAGAGAAAAAGGAGAAAGTAGAAGGTGGAAATAAAGGCGCACAAATAAGCCCTGCTGTTATGCTTTATAACAATCAGGACTTTACCAGTGCTGTTAAAGCCCTGAACACCCTAAACGCTGTAGTAACGTATAAAAAATCTGATTTTACCCATGCTGATCAATTGGCCCTAAAAAGTTATGTTCAGGCAGCCAACTTAAAAATTGTTGATGATCATACCATTAACATTTCGATAAAATAAATACCATATAAACCAAACAAGCGACGAACAGCGAAGATTATTCTTCGCTGTTTTTGTTTTGTATTCACCTGTTGAATAAATTTTGATATTTTTGCTTAGCTATGCTACAAAAACTTTCTATACGTAATTACGCATTAATTGATAGTCTCGATATCGAATTTGATAAAGGCTTAAATATTATAACAGGTGAAACTGGCGCTGGTAAATCCATCATTTTAGGGGCATTATCGCTAATTTTAGGCCAGCGCGCAGAAAGCAAATACTTTTTTAACCAGGATAAAAAATGTGTTATTGAAGGAAGTTTTGCATTGGCAGACGAAAACCTGAAAGAACTTTTTGAAGAAAATGATTTAGATTTCTCCAACGAAAGTATACTGCGCAGAGAGATATCCATTGATGGTAAAACCAGGTCGTTTATTAACGATACGCCCGTTAATTTATCCGTTCTTAAACAGATTGGCGAAAAACTGATCGACATCCACTCCCAACATGCCACGCAGGAGATTAACGATGCTGATTTTCAACTGCTCATTGTCGATTCACTGGCTAATCATCAGTCCCTCCTGTTTAATTACCGCAGCGGATTTAAAAAATTAAGACAAGATACCAACCTGTTGAAAAAATTGGTGAGTGAAGCAGACGAAGCGAGAAATAAGCAGGATTATGAGCAGTTTCTATTTAACGAGCTCGAGCAGGCAAAATTACAGGAAGGCGAACAACAGGAGCTGGAACAGGAATTAGAACGCTTAACACATGCCGAAACCATAAAAAGAGCTTTACTTACCGCATCAGGTTTAATTAACGAAAGTGAACCTTCTGCCCTGCAAATTTTAAAAGAAGCATCTTTACAGTTGCAGAGTATAGAAAAGTTCGACCCGGCAATTAATGTACTGTACGAACGTTTACGCTCATCGATTATCGAAATAAAAGACATTACCGATGAGGTTTCTGGCATTGAAGAAAATACCTTACACAGCGCCGATCGTTTAGAGCTGGTTAATCAACGACTGGATCTTTTTTATTCACTCCAGCAGAAACACCGCGTTGCTGATAATACTGAGTTGCTGGCCGTTCAAAAACAATTGGAAGAGAATCTGAATAAACTCCTATCTTCTGATGAGCATATCGGGAAACTACAGCAAGAAATAGAGCAATTGAAAAAAGAATTGCACAAACAAGCCGATCAATTAAGTGCCAACCGCAAAAAAGCAATTAAGGTAGTAGAAGAACAAACCAGTATTACCTTGAAAAAAGTGGGCATGTTAAATGCTAAATTGGTTTTAGATCAAAAAGTATTGGGCGAATTGAATAAAGATGGCTTAGATGAAATCAATCTTCTTTTTACGGCCAATGCTGGTCAGGCGCCTGCACCCGTAAATAAAGTAGCATCTGGTGGTGAGTTATCTCGATTAATGTTAGCCATAAAAGCTTTATTGGCCAAACACACTTCGTTACCGACCATTATTTTCGACGAGATTGATACCGGAATTTCTGGCGAAACCGCCTTAAAAGTTGGTGAAGTAATTGCCGATTTAGGACAAAACATGCAGGTAATTTCGATTACACACTTACCACAAATTGCAGCCAAAGGCATTTCGCATTACTTTGTTCATAAAAATGAAGACCGTGGAAAAACAACAACCGGAATTCGCAAACTTAAACAAGAAGAACGTATTGGTGTAATTGCCGAAATGTTAAGTGGCAAAAATCCAGGCGCATCTGCCATGGAAAATGCAAGGGAGTTGCTCGCCTAATTCTTATATTAAGTCATCTCGAGCGGACGGAGTGCAACGTAGTCGAGAGATTTATCTAGGCAGATCTCTCCGTTCCACTGCGTTTCAGTCTAGATGACGACTTTTCTTATGGACCTGTTAATGGTAGGGAAATGTTGTTGTGCTGTTGGATGTTCCCACCTGACTAAGCTTGTATCTGTAGAATTTATAAAAGATAAATAGTATATTGATTTGATTCAGTACCAGATCGCAATATCTGGCACCACGAAGAAAAGCGCCAATAATTTTACAGCTACAGCTTACTAAAACTAAATAATTAGTTTATATTTAATTAATGAAATCTTTTATACTTCTACTTTCATTATTAACCATAGGCAAATTTTGTTTCGCTCAGCAAAGTTATACCCTTTCGGGTATGGTTAAAGATAAACGTGGTGAGGCTTTACCTGGTGCAGGCGTATATGTAAGTGGTTATAAAATTGCAACCATTTCGAACAACGACGGAAGCTATACATTTTCCTTAAAACCCGGCAACTATGATATTTTAGTCCAGCTTGTTGGCTATAAGGCTTTAAATAAAAACATTGTGATTTCGGATAAGGCTATAAAAGTCGATTTGGTTTTAGAAGAAAATATAACGCAGTTAAAGGAAGTAACCATTAAACCAGATCCGAACAGGGCTTATTATATTGCCATGTTCAAAGATTTTTTCATTGGTACAACACCCAATGCCGCGCAATGTAAAATGATTAATCCAAATGTGCTGATTATCGATTACGATAATGAGGAGGGGAAACTTACCGTAAAAACAAATCAATTTTTAGTGATCGAGAACCAGGCACTGGGATACCGGATAAAATACCAGGTGAATAATTTTGAGTACAGCAGCCGATCGAAAATTATGTATTATGAGGGCTTCCCTTATTACGAAGACCTAAAAGGATCATCCAGAAAAAAGAAGGTGTGGGAAAAGAAACGTTTAACTGCCTACCTGGGTTCTCCACAGCACTTTTTTAAATCAATTTATCATGGCAAGGCCACTGAAGAGGGTTTTATCATTAATAAATTAATTACCCGGCCAAATCCGGATAAACCTTCAGATAGTACGATTAAGGCAAATATTAAACGTTTAGCAAAGGTGCAGAATGGCTTATTAGGCAAAACGATAACCATAAACAATAACGATTCGCTCAGTTACTGGTTCAGGAAGAAAAACCTCCCCGATGGCATTTCTATTTTAAGCCGTAGCCCGATTGCGCAAGATACCTTGGTGCACATTAAAAATGAGAGCATTAAAAGCATCAACTTTACCGATAAACTCTACATCGTTTACACCAAAGAAAAGGAAGATCCATTATTTGCAAATAAAATAGGCTTATCCATCAGCAGACCTTTAGACATGCCCGACTATCAGGTATCAACCATTACCTTACAGATAAAACCGGTATATTTTTATGAGAATGGTGGCATATACAATCCACGGTCGATGCTGTATACAGGCTACTGGGCCTGGGAGAAAATAGCCGATAGCGTTCCGATGGATTATTTACCTCCTGCTAATGTAGCGGAAGAAAAGTAGAAATATCGTTAATACCAAGAGAGATAAACCACCAGACTGCATTTTTTCATTTTTTTTTGAAAAGCAAATATACCGCTTTTCGGTTTCAGCAGCCCCGCCCTTCGTTACAAATCCTCGCCCTCATGCTTCGGGCTGTGGGTTTTACACTGCGGTCCCTTAGGTTTGAGAAAGATTATCAAAGAATTAAATTTGACAAAGGAAACCTTAAAAGCAGAGGTGAACTATGCTG
>NZ_JBWKYI010000053.1:0-11562 GCF_059423705.1 Pedobacter sp. GW460-11-11-14-TSB4 | reverse complement strand
GCTATTTATCATATCAGCTATATTTAAAAATTCAAAAGTATTCGATTCCTAAATACGTTGTTCTTGTTCTTTTGTTTGGAATGATTTCTTTTACTTGTTTTTATTTTTATTTTCCCTCAAACTTTTATTTCCTGGTACTCAAAAAATTTCCATTTACCACTAAAGAGATCTTATATTTTTCAGGTGTGGCGTTTTGCATTCCGTTTTTTTTTAACTTTTTTAAAAAAATATCTTTTGATAGAATAATTGGTGAATTGTCTTACCCAATTTATATTTCACATATGGTAATATACATATTGTGTATTAATAGCAATATTCCAATATTGAAAACCGGCTGGTGCGTAGCGGTAATCACCATTTTTTTTGCTTATCTCTTAAACAGGTATATAGCCTTACCGATAGAAAAATATCGTCAAGGAAGATTACGCAGGTGAATTTGAATTTTACAATAAAAGAAAAATAGTGTTTATAGATCTGTTTGAGTTGCTTGATTTTAAGGTGATTAATGATTTTTTAATTGTGTAAAGCAATATTTATAATTAATAATTTAAGATTTTTTTTAAAATTTAATTGGAAATTAAAATATCAAATTATACCTTTGCAGTCCGTTAACGATACGGAAACGCATTTGTAGCTCAATTGGATAGAGCATCTCACTACGGATGAGAAGGTTTGGGGTTCGAATCCCTACAAGTGCACAGAAAAAAGAGGATTTCATTTTTTGAGATCCTCTTTTTTTGTTTGCTGGTTTTTCATCTGACCGCATAAAATATCACAAATACTAAAATTTTTTATAAAATTTAATAAAAATGTAAAAGGATTGTTTGGTCTGCTTGCCTGGTATTTGGAGAAAATTCTGTTAAATGTAAAAATGGCACAAGATTCTTTGTAGAATAAAATAAATGTCATTAAAATAGCCCTTTTTTAAATAAATTCTCAATTTTAAATGGCATCTAAATTAATAATTATATATTTGCAGCCTTGAAAGTAAACAATGTCTAATCCTATTAATCAGTGATTTGAAAATTACTTTTAACAGAGCCATAGGAATAAGGCTTTTTTAATTTTTGAAGACAACCTAAACAACTTGAATGCTTAATTTAGTTCTCTTTGGCCCTCCAGGGGCGGGTAAAGGCACCCAATCTGAAAAACTGATTACAAAATATCAGTTGGTACACGTTTCAACAGGCGATCTTTTTAGAGCACACGTTAAAGGAGAAACAGAATTAGGAAAAAAAGTGAGTCAATTGTTAGCTGATGGAGAATTGGTTCCTGATGCCATTACAATTGCCATGCTTGAAGAAGAGGTAGATAAAAATCCTGATGCTAAAGGATTTGTGTTTGATGGATTTCCGCGTACCGTTCCGCAAGCAATTGAGCTTGATTTATTTTTAGAGCGTAAAGGCAGTAAGATTGCTGGTGTGATTGCTTTAGATGTTGATCAGGACGAGTTAACTAAACGTATTGCTGAGCGTCATAAAACCAGCGGCCGTCCGGATGATGACGCTGAAAAATTGAAAAAACGGATTTCAGAATACTTTGATAAAACCATCCATGTATTACCTTATTATGAAGAGCAGGGAAAGTTGAATAAAGTAAACGGAATTGGTGAAATAGAAACCGTATATAATGATCTTTGCGCGGTAATTGATCAGTATAAAGTATAAAGTTCATATAGTAAGTATAAAGGAAAAGGCTTTAATTAATCTCTGATCCATTATTAAAAACATAAAAAGGAGTTATAATGTTAAAACGTTATAACTCTTTAATTTTAAGGGAATTGTTGTTTCAACGTTCCGGTATTAACATTTCAACATTAAAATATGTCACAGGGTTCGAATTTCGTAGATTATGTAAAAATTTGTTGCCGTTCTGGTAAGGGCGGGGCAGGTTCGGCACATTTGCATCGTGATATTTTAACGTCAATGGGTGGACCCGATGGCGGTGATGGTGGTCGTGGTGGCCATATTATCGTTAAAGGCAGTATCCATATCTGGACATTATTACACCTTAAATACCGTAAGCACATTATTGCTGAAGATGGTGGAGCAGGTGGTAGTTCCCATAAATTCGGTAAACAAGGTAAGGATGAAATTCTGGAGGTGCCACTTGGTACCATTGCCAAAGATGCAGAAACCGGAGAAATCCTCTTCGAAATTACCAAAGATGGCGAAACCAAAATTCTAACAGCCGGTGGTCGTGGTGGTTTGGGTAACGCACATTTTAAAAACTCCGTTCAGCAGACACCCCGTTTTGCACAGCCAGGTGAGCAGGGACAAGAGGTTTGGAACATTTTAGAATTAAAAGTTTTAGCTGATGTTGGTTTGGTTGGTTTCCCAAATGCCGGTAAATCTACTTTACTCTCGGTCGTTTCGGCGGCTAAGCCAGAAATTGCTGATTATCCTTTTACCACTATTGTGCCTAATCTGGGCATTGTAAGTTATAGAGGCGGAAAATCTTTTGTAATGGCCGATATTCCAGGAATTATTGAAGGTGCATCAAAGGGTAAAGGTTTAGGTTATCGTTTTTTACGCCATATTGAACGTAATTCGGTATTGTTATTTATGGTTCCGGCTGATACAAGCCGTTCGATCAAAGAAGAATACGAAATTCTTAAAAGTGAATTAGAATCTTACAATCCTGAATTAATGCAGAAACCTCATGTTTTAGCCATTACCAAATCGGATATGTTAGATGAAGAACTAATGGAAGAAATGAAACAGGATCTGCCGAATATTCCATCTATATTTATTTCGTCAGTAGCTGAGAAAAATATTCTGGAGCTGAAAGATATGCTTTGGAAAGCAATTGAGGGATAAGAAGTTCATCAGTTCATTAGTCAGTTGTTTTTGGTGCGAAATTCAACCAATGAACCAATGGCTAATGAACAATTAGATTAATTCAATAGTTAACCCCTTATCCTGTCTACAGCCAATCCAATCCATTCTTTAAATAACATTTCCCATGCGCCTAATGCACTGGCATTTGGGATAATGAAATCACTTAATTCAAAATCTGGATTTCCGGAAAAATTGGTTGGGTAATATTCAATCTTGGACTGAGTTTGTTTATCGAAAATCAGTTTTGCCCTTGGGATGTGCCAGGCACTGGTAATCACCAGAATTTTAGCTTTAGGATTCTTTTTCCTGATGAGTGCCAGACTATATCTGGCATTTTCGACCGTATTTCTACTCTGGTTTTCAATCAGGATTGCAGAATCAGGAAGGCCAATCAGTTTTAGGTATTTAACGGCTAAATCAGCTTCCTTTACTTGTCGGTTTATTAAATTTGCACTTCCACCACTAAGCAATATCTGCTTAATCTGTCCTTTCTTATACAGCGCAATGGCTTGAAACAACCGATCGCCTGCCCAGTTAAAAGCAATTTCATTATTTCGTTTATTTAAACCTGAGAAACCGCCCAGTACTATTCCGACATCATATTGCTCAGCCTTCGGATAGCCAGCTTCGTAACTGTTGAGTATTCTCCCGACAATAAATGAATTGGAAAAAAAGCAGAAAACAATCAGTGCACAGACTAGATACCTTTTCCTTTGTTTAGGCTGTTTTGATGCTATTGCCAAAATCAAAAGCACAAAAACCCATACTATTGGTTTAATGAGAAAAGATAAAATCTTCGAGAGGATAAAAATCATATACTGATATTATCCTGTAAAACTAAGAAATTGTTTAAACGGTAAAAGGTTTTGGCATGTATTAATTAATGCATGCCAATAACCAGTTCATGTCTTTATATTTTTATCCCTGACCTTCCTGTACCTGACCGTTTTCGTGCGCATTTTCTAAAATTTCTTTCACATCCGATTTGCGTTTCTTAGCAACAGTATGTTTAAAATGTGGCACTTCATGCTCAACAATATCATCTTCAATGGCTTCTACACCAAAAACTTTCTCTTTTAAAAGATTGTACTTGTCCTGAAATCCGTAACGAAGATTTCTGGCTCCGCCGGCAATTTTTCCACGGGTACCTGCACCACTGTCAGGGGCAAATAAAATACTAATTACTGCGCCTGCTGCTAAACCAGCCACTAAGGCAAGTGCTATTTTTGCACTGTTATCTGATTCGTGCTTTAAGTATTTTCCGATTAACTTTCTGTATTTCATAACGTAGCATTTTTAAAAAGAACAAATGCCATCATATAATGTTTCGTAAAATCTAAACCAAATCGCAATAAAGCATAATATTTGGTAAGTTTAATATTTTAAATATCTCATAAATGGTAAAAGCAACAATAAACAGGGAACACTATGCATGTTCGGTGAGTAATGGTTCTCATGACATTATAGTAGACGAACCTTTAGAATTGGGTGGAACACATAAAGGATTTGCACCAAAAGGATTATTAATGGCTTCTTTGGCTTCGTGCGTAGCCATTACTTTAAGAATGTATGCCGATAGAAAAGAATGGCCCATCGATAAAATTGAGGTGGAAGTAAACATTGATACCGAAAATGGTGAAACCATATTTTTTGAAGAAATTACCTGTACAGGGGTACTTACCGAAGAACAGAAAATCAGATTGGAAGAAATCGCAGCGAAATGCCCGGTGAGCAAAATTTTAGCCGCTGGTCACGAAATCAGATCTAAGGTACTTTAAGTGGACGGTGCAAAACTCCTTTATATAATCATAAAAAGCTTTAATATCTTTGTCGAAACCCAAGCGTTCGCTGTGGTAAAAAAATAATTTATGCCTACCGAGATAAAATGCCCTAACTGTGCCCATGTTTTTCCGATGGAAGAAGCAATGGCCGAAGATTATAAGAAAGAGCTACGTGAGAAAGCGGCGGCTTATGCAAGGCAAAAAGATGAAGAATATCAACGCAAGCTGCAGGTTTTTGAATCAGAAAAACAGCAGCAGTTGAAAGCTTTTGATGCTAAACTTGCTGAAGAGAAAACCAGGCTTAAGGATGATTTGGAGGAAAATCTGCGTAAAAGTATTTCGGCAGATTTTGAAACCAAACTGCAAATGCTGGAAGGTAATGCAAAAGATAATGCCGAAAAACTGAAGCTAGCCCGTGAAAAGGAACTGGAGTTTTTACGCCGCGAGGAAAGCCTTAAAGTAAAAGAAGAAGAAATGGAACTTGCCTTTCAGCGTAAAATGCAAGAGCAGCGTAATGAGTTGGTAGAACAGATTCGTAAGCAAGAGGCAGAAAAAAATAGTATTAAAGATACCGAACACCAGTTGCGTTTAAAGGAACTGGAAAAACAGCTCGACGATCAGAAAAAACTGGCCGAAGAAATGAAACGCAAGGCAGAGCAGGGCAGTATGCAATTGCAGGGCGAAGTACAGGAACTGATTTTGGAGGAATTGCTGCGCACTAATTATCCTTTCGATTTAATTGAAGAAGTTGGTAAAGGTGTGCGTGGCGCAGATTGCGTGCAGGTGGTGCGCAACCAATTCGGACAGGAATGCGGTAAAATAATTTACGAAAGCAAGCGTACCAAAGATTTTGGTGGCGACTGGATCGAAAAACTGAAGAAAGATATGCGCAGCATGGGCATTGATGTAGCGGTAATCGTGAGTCAATGTTACCCTAAAGGCATGGATTGTTTCGGGCAGCGCGACGGGGTTTGGATTTGTTCTTTCGAAGAAGTAAACGCCGTGGCTTATGTGTTACGTGAGGGGATTTTGCGCCTCGCTGGCGCTGTAAAATCGCAGGAAAACCGTGGCGAAAAAATGCACATGCTTTACGATTATTTAATGGGAGCAGAGTTTTCAGAACAATGGAAAGCCATTAGAGAAGGTTTTATGAGCATGAAATTATCTATACAACGCGAGCGTGACGCCATGGAACGTTTATGGAAAGCACGTGAAAAACAGCTGGAGAAAGTATTGTTAAATGCAACCCATATCCGCGGTTCGATAGAAGGCATTGCCGGTAGCGATAGTGTGCAGCTGAGCTTAACCGATGAAGATGACGATACTTTGCTTTTAGAGTAATTTATAGGCTGTTTAAGCCTCTCAGGTTTCGAAACCTGAGAGGTATGGACAATAAATATCTTTTCGGTGTTAAGTAAACCAGAACCTGCAGGTTCAAATGTGATATAAGTAGTAATAATAAATAAATGATGATATGAATAAAAAACTAAACCAATTCTTTAACCGCTTTGCAATCCTTACTTTAATATGCACTGTGCTTTTTTTTGGGAATGCTTTCGGGAACGTTCCCGGTGAGGATTTGAAGTCGCCGGATGGTAATCTGGTGGTCAGCTTTGCCTTGGCTGAAGGGGGAGTACCTACCTATAGCTTAAAGTACAAAGGAAAAGACGTGATAAAAACCAGCAAACTGGGGCTTGAACTTAAAGATGGTAAATCGTTACTGGATGGTTTCACTATTACTGATACTAAAACCAGTGCATTTAACGAAACCTGGAAACCAGTTTGGGGAGAGGTAAAAGAAATTGTAAATCATTATAACGAACTGGCGGTAACTTTAACACAAAAAGAAACTAATCGTTATATTATTGTGCGTTTACGCCTGTTTAACGATGGTTTGGGTTTTAGATATGAATTCCCTGAGCAAAAGAATTTAGCTTACTTTGTTATTAAAGAAGAGAAAACGCAGTTTGCCCTGGCTGGCGATCATAAAGCATTTTGGCTTCCGGGCGATTATGATACACAGGAATACAGTACAGTAACGTCAAACTTATCAGAAGTGCGTGGTAAAATGAAGGCCGCGGTAACACCAAATGCATCGCAGACCACTTTTTCGCCAACCGGTTTACAAACGCCTTTGATGATGAAGAGTAAAGATGGTTTATACATCAATATCCATGAGGCAGCACTGATCAATTATTCTTTAATGTCGTTAAATCTTGATGACAAAAATATGGTTTTAGAATCGTGGTTAACGCCTGATGCCATTGGCGATAAAGGTTATATGCAGGCGCCTTGTTTATCGCCCTGGAGAACCATTATCGTGAGCGATAAAGCAGGTGATATTTTGACCTCAAAATTAACCTATAACTTAAACGAAGCAACAAAATTTAAAGATGTATCGTGGATAAAACCAACCAAGTACGTGGGTGTTTGGTGGGAAATGATTACTGGCAAAAGTACCTGGGCCTATAATGATTTAACCAGTGTTCAATTAGGTGTAACCGATTATGCAAAAACTAAACCTAATGGAAAACACGCTGCAAATACCGCACATGTAAAAGAGTACATCGATTTTGCTGCTAAAAACGGATTGGATGCGGTGTTGGTTGAAGGCTGGAACGAAGGCTGGGAAGATTGGTTCGGTAAAACAAAGGATGATGTTTTTGATTTTGTAACGCCCTATCCCGATTTCGATGTAAAAGAACTGCACCGTTACGCGGCGAGCAAAGGCATTAAAATGATAATGCACCACGAAACTTCTTCATCGGTAAGGAACTACGAACGCCATTTGGATACGGCTTATAAATTTATGAAAGCCAATGGATATGATGCCGTTAAAAGTGGTTATGTAGGCAACATGATCCCAAGAGGAGAGCATCACTATGGGCAATGGCTAAACAATCATTACCTGTATGCCATCCAAAAGGCTGCTGAGTATAAAATTATGGTGAATGCACACGAAGCGGTTCGCCCGACAGGCCTGGCACGTACTTACCCTAACTTAATTGGAAACGAATCGGCCAGAGGAACAGAATACGAAGCTTTTGGTGGCAACAATGCCGATCATACTACAATTTTGCCCTTTACACGTTTAATTGGCGGACCGATGGATTATACCCCTGGTATTTTCGAAACCAAAGTAAGTGTTTATAATCCTGAAAATATTTCATTTGTACACAGTACACTGGCCCGCCAGCTGGCGCTTTATGTTACCATGTATAGTCCATTGCAGATGGCTGCCGATTTGCCTGAAACGTATAATAAGTACATGGATGCTTTTCAGTTTATTAAAGATGTGGCAGTAGATTGGGACGATACCAAAGTTTTAGAAGCAGAACCTGGTGATTATATTACTTTTGCGCGTAAGGCGAAAGGTAAAAACAATTGGTTTGTTGGCCGCACCAATGATGAGGTAGCCCGAACCTCTAAAATCGATTTTAGCTTTTTAGATCCAGGTAAAAAATACACGGCAACCATTTATGCCGATGCTAAAGATGCTCATTATGAAACCAATCCTAAAGCCTATACCATTCGTAAAATGGAGGTAAGCAATAAAACGAAATTATCGCAGTATTGTGCACCTGGTGGAGGATATGCGATTAGTATTATGGCGAAATAAATTAAGTAAGTGGTGTCATTTGTTATCAACTGACACTGTTTCAAGTCGTAGCGTCTCGCTACGACTTTTTTTATTGTTTTAGCCACGGATGTACACAGATAAACACGGATTAAAAATTTATTTCAGTATCTATCATGCTGGTTAGATCCTGAGATGAACTCAGAATGACGAAAGCTAAGAGAGTTCTTTCCCGCAGATCTCATTGACAGCGGCAGAAAAATAATCAATTTGCGTTAATCATCTTAAATCTGCGGGATTATTTTTGTAATTGGCAGTTAATTGTGTCGAGTCACCTTGACAGATCATAACAGCTGATTGCGGGAAAATAACTTATTTTATAATATCTTAGCAAAGACATTAAAACCAAGCAATTTTTAACAAAATATTACCATGCCCAGAACCAAAAACCATATCGAACTTCAATTTTTAAGCGAACCTTCTGACGTTAATTATGGCGGTAAGGTACATGGAGGTATGATGATGAAATGGATTGATCAGGCTGCTTTTGCCTGTGCTTTACAATGGAGCCAGACTTATTGTGTAACGGTTTATGTTGGTGGAATCAGGTTTTTTCACCCTGTTCATATCGGTCACCTGGTTAAAATGGAAGCACGTATTATTTATACAGGCAAAACCAGTATGCACATTGCTGTTGATGCTTTTTCTAAACCAGTAGGGCAGACCGATTTTGTTAAGAATACACATTGTATTATTGTTTTTGTAGCCGTTGACGATGATGGACAACCAAAGGCAATCCCAGCTTTTAAACCCAAAACCGAAAAAGAAATTGCCATGCATGGTTATGCCGTTAAATTAATGGAACTACGTAAAAGCATTGATAAGGAAATGGAACCTTATATTGTGTAAGCGCGTGGCATTGAGCGGTTGGCGGTGTGTTTTCCATCTTCCATTTTCCATCATCCATCTTTTCCCTGTATGCTCTGCCTTAAACTTTGCGTCCTTTGCGGTTAAAAACGCGGAATCTACTCCACAACAGGCAAACTAAAACAAAATTTACTGCCTTCGCCAATGGCGCTTACCACCCATATTTTTCCGTTTTCGGCTTCAATAAAATCTTTAGAAATGGCCAGTCCCAATCCGGAGCCTGATTTATTCTGACCATCCGTAGGCACCTGAAAATACCTGTCGAATAGTCGTTTCTGGTATTTTTCGTCAATACCTTTCCCAAAATCGCGTACCGAGAATTCTATAAATTTATCCTTTTGGAAAATATCGATGATTACCTTCGATTTTTCGGAACTATAACGCAAGGCATTGGATAAAAAGTTAACCATTACCCAGGCTGTTTTCTGGATATCGGCATTCACGTTCGGTAAATTCTGATCGCAGTTGAGTACCAGTTCAATTGATTTTTGCTCGGCCTGAAACTTAACCGCATCGATGGCATATTGAACAATTTCTTCTGGTTTGGTGATGGCAAAAGTAAGTTTTAAATTACCCGTTTCTACTTGCGAAAGATCTAGAAGTTCGCTGGTGATTTTGAGCAGTCGGTCACTATCTTCTTGGATGTGGTTGAGTAGTTCGTGCTGCTCGTCATTCATCCCACCTACACGCTCATCGTTAAGCAATTTCAAACTCATTTTGATAGACGATAACGGTGTTTTTAACTCGTGTGAAACCGTAGCGATAAAATTTGTTTTGGCTTCATCGAGTTCTTTAAACTGGGTAATGTTTTTTAAAGTGTAAACACTCCCGGCAGATTTAGATGAGGCAATTAATGTATTTTCGTCCTGTTCTTCATAATTTGGGATGATAATTTCGCGGTTTTCCAGCAGGAAATAAGATTCTTTATCATCGGCATAAATTTTTAAGGTATTGTCATTCGTTTCGGGTTTAATGATCCGTTTAAGCAGCTCGTTTTTTTGCATCAGTTCGGCCACATTCTGACCAATAACCTTATCTTCATCCAGACTCATTAACTTGGCAGCCAGGTGATTTAAGAATAACACCTCACCTTTTTCATTTAGGCCAATAATGGCATCCTGCATTTGAGCAATAATGGCCTCGATGCGCGATTTTTCTGATTTAATTTTAGATAAGTTACTGTTTTCCCATTCGTTTAACTTAACCACCATTCCGTTAAAGGAGTCTGCCAGTTCGGTAAACTCATCATCATTTTCGAAATGCAAACGTTGTTTGTAATTTTTACGACTGATCTGTTTAATGGCAGCACTAAATTCGGCCAATGGATTGGCCACAAAACCAGGGAAATTGACAATAAAAGTAAAGAGTATAATAAAGCTCAAGGTCGCCGCAATCATAATGTACAGGTTGGCTCTTGAGGAAGCTTCGTTGGCCAGCTCATTTTTGTCGTAAATGGCTTTCATATTTACCTGCTCGATATTTTGGAGCGCTACGCGTAAATCTTTGATGCTGTTTGCTTTAATGGCTGATGATTTCGAATCGTTAAGCACATTAAAAGCGATTTCTAATTTCTGGAAAGCCGCTTTTTCACCGGGTTCGGTAATGTTTAAACCCTCATTTTTTAGGTTTTCAGTAAATATTGCCTGTTGCGTGCTGTTTAATGGAAAAGGATGCTGATCGATTACATTGCGCATGGCGGCAACATATTTCAGCGATTTGTAGTTGTCTTTAAGGATCACCTTCGATTTGTCGGAAAGCTCATTCAAGTAAAAGAGCGCAATTAATCCGAAGGATAAAACGATTATAAAGAGAAACCCGAATCCGAGGCGGAGTTTGGTCTTGATTTTCATCTGTTTTTATTTTTTTTAATGGTGATGAAGCTATCATGATTTACTTATTTATTGTGAAGTTTTGTAAATCATTGATGGTTTCATGGCTTTTTTTAGTTTAACCGCAAAGGGTAGAAAGTTTTTCGCAAAAGAAAGCAAAGTTATTTGGTTTGCGTATTCCTAAATTTATCTATACGGTTTTGTAGTAAAAATATGGTTTAATTGGATTTGTTTCTTTATCAAATGATACAACAGCTGATTAATATAAATGGCGTAGGGTCAATTGTGATGCCAATGGGTTTAGCAGCTTCATTAACTTGTTGTTTTTTAGCGTGATAGAAGTGTTTTTCTATTTATCAGAAAAAAAATGCCGCAAAAAACCTTTTCATTTTGGAAGGGTTTTTACCATTTTGAAGTATTGTATCGGAGGATATAATGCACTGTTTTACGTTCCTAAACCTGATTGACGTGAAAAGCCCGTAGCACAGCGAGGACTTGTAACAGAAAGCAGGAGTGACACTCACATGAAACACCGCTGCCATCCCTTAGGTTTGAGAAAGATTATCAAAGAATTAAATTTGACAAAGGAAACCTTAAAAGCAGAGGTG
>NZ_JBWKYI010000052.1:0-12698 GCF_059423705.1 Pedobacter sp. GW460-11-11-14-TSB4 | reverse complement strand
GTTGAAAGTGTTTTGTAATTTAAAAACATTAATCCTATATTTGCAACCCGAATTATAGGAAACGAATAAGAAAAATAAAAGGCTAAATAGAAATGGCAAATCATAAATCTTCATTAAAAAGAATTAGAGCAAACGCAACAAAACGTTTACGTAACAGATATCAGGCAAAAACTACACGTACCTTTATTAAAAGATTACGTGCTGCAGAAGATAAAAAATCTGCATCTGATTTATTGCCTAAAGTAATCTCTATGTTAGATCGTTTAGCTAAAAAGAACATTATCCACAAAAACAAAGCGGCTAATAACAAATCAAAATTAACGAAATTCGTTAACGGTTTAGCATAAGCTAGTTTTTTATACGATATTAGAACGGTATTGAAGCAATTCAATACCGTTTTTTTTGTGATTAAATTTTTTTAGATGAAACGTTCTCTTGTATTCAGTTTTTTCTTTTGTCTTGCATTGGGAGTCTTTGCACAGAAAACTTATTTAGTTACCGGAAACTTTAAGTGCCCGTATGATGGCCTGTTATATTTGGTTCATGGCGATGAAAAAGATTCAACTATCGTTAAAAACGGAGCTTTTTCTTTCAAAGGAAAAGCCGGTTTACCTGCATTTTCCTATGTGTATTTTAAAAACAAAACAACGGTAACGCTTGATCCATTTTATTTAGGGGATGGTGATGTTGTTATAGAACTCGATACTGTAACTAAAAGCGGACTTAGAAAAAGCGGCAAGTTTAGTTACATAAGTATGCAGACAAAGTTTTTAAAGAAAGGCCTAACAGATAAGTTGATTGATTCTGTATCAAGCATAATATCTGAACGAACCAAAACTGTGGTTGATCAAGTAGCTAAAAATAGCGAAATTAAAAAGATTGTATTGGATTTTTTAACTTCACAAGCCAATACGATGGCGAGTACTGTTATATTAAAAAGGAATCTGGTAAGCTTTACTCACGCAGAACTTAAACAAATCTATCAATCGCTAAGTGCAGAAATTAAAGATACAAGCGAAGGAAAGGATATTCTTGGCGCCACAATTAAGTTGGTTCGGATTGTATTAGGAGAAAAGATACCTGATTTTGCACAAAATGATATAAAAGGAGAAAAAATTTCAATTCAGTCATTAAGAGGGAAGTATATTTTAATTGATTTTTGGGCTTCCTGGTGTATACCCTGCAGAAAGGAAAATCCTGTTGTTGTAGCCGCCTATCAAAAGTTTAAAGATAAAGGCTTCGAAATTTTAAGTGTATCACTAGATGATAAAAAACAGAATTGGCTAAAAGCAATAAAAGATGACAAACTCAGCTGGCTTCATGTTTCTGATTTAAATGGATGGAATAATGAGGTTGCAAAAATGTTTAGCATTCGATCGATTCCGGATAATATTTTAATTGATAAGGAGGGCGTCATTTTAGCAAGAGGGCTAACAGGTGTTACATTAGAAGAAAAACTCAATGAGATTTTTCCTAAAGTAAAGTAGATTAATCTGAATTTTTACGATATTAGTAAAGGCATCCCAACCAAAAGTTGGGATGCTTTTTTTTTGTCTGAAAAAATGGAAAATTACGAACAGAAACTGGGTATAAAGTTATGGGCGGAAGAAGATCGCCCGCGTGAAAAACTTTTATTACATGGCCGGAGACATTTAACAGATGCCGAACTGATTGCGATTTTAATTGGCTCGGGAAGTAAAAATGAAACCGCTGTGGATTTAAGCAAAAGGATTTTATCTTTTTACGATAACAATTTAACTAAACTAGGAAAAGCTTCCATTCTAGATCTTTCGAGGTTTAGAGGCATTGGAGAAGCCAAAGCCTTAACCATTATTGCCGCTTTAGAGCTTGGCTTACGAAGGAAGGAAACTTCGGAAGAGTCCATTACCCATGTTACAACCTCTAACGATGTTTATAAATATTTACATCAAACCTTCGCCAATCTCAATCACGAAGAGTTCTGGATATTACTCCTCAACAGGTCTAATCGGGTAATTGGTAAATTTTTAATCAGTAAAGGCGGGCAGGCAGGTACGGTAGCCGATCCGAAAATTATTTTTAAAACAGCTTTAGAAAACAATGCCGCAAATATTGTATTGGCACATAACCATCCTTCGGGAAATATAAAACCCAGCGAGAGCGATGATAAATTGACCAGGAATATGGTTGCCTCCGGAAATTTGCTCAGTTTGTATGTGGTTGATCACGTGATTTTCGCCAATAACCGTTACTATAGTTACAGAGATGAAGATTTAATTTAAAAGATATTTGATTGTTAAAGTACAATTAACCTTAAATTAGTATTATAGCGGCTTAAAATTAGTTGTTATTGGCCTGCCGGCATTAATTAAATGGTGAAATTATATTTATGAATACTTTAAAACTCATCCCTGTTTTTCTTTTATTAACAATTATGGCTTTCGCTCAGAAAAAAGCGGTTCCAATTAATATCATTACCTATAACATCCGCTTAAATGTAGCATCAGATGGTGTTAACGCCTGGCCAAACCGAAAAGATAATGTAAAAGCTTTGGTGAAATTTCATGATGCCGATATTCTTTGCGTACAGGAAGCTTTACCAGAACAATTTGATGCATTGCTCGAGAATTCTAATTTCGATGTCGTAGGGGTTGGGCGTGATGATGGTAAACGAAAAGGAGAATTTTCAGCAGTTTATTTCGATAAAGACAGGTTTACCAAAAAAGATGGCGGAACGTTTTGGCTGTCAGAAACGCCTGATGTTCCTTCAAAAGGATGGGATGCTGCACTTAACCGCGTATGCAGCTGGGTAAAATTGTACGATAAGCTGAATAAAAAAGAATTTATCGTTTTTAATACCCATTACGATCATGTTGGCGTGAAAGCAAGAATTGAATCCGCTAAATTGCTGAAACAAAAAATACAACAGATCGCACCTACCTTACCAGTTGTTTTTACGGGTGATTTAAATGTAACCCCTGAAACTGAAGCCATCGCTACCATCAAATCTTTTCTTATCGATGCGAAAGAGGTTTCTGCAGAGCCTCCATATGGCCCGGCAGGTACTTTTAATGCTTTTGATTTTAACAGCGACCTGAAAAACAGGATCGACTATATTTTTGTAAACAAAGGATTTAAAGTGCAGAAATTTGCGGTATTAACTGATAGTAAGGATAAAAGGTATTATTCTGATCATTTACCTGTGTTCTGCAGACTCTGGTTTTAATCTATGCTGTTAAAATCTGAATCACTGTTTCCTTTTCAATTCGAACTTTTTGGTAACGAATACCATTATCACTATATTTTCGAAACGCTGGCATTCATTATTGGTGTTAGGTTATATTATTACTATAAAAAAGGGATCGTAGATCCGATATCTGATGAAAACCGGCTGTGGATTATGCTGGGAGCCATGCTTGGCGCCTTAATCGGCTCGCGTGTAATTGCGGTGCTCGAAACGCCTGAAGTACTCCATCACCTTAGTTTTTCAGTTCTTTATCAAAGTAAAACCATTGTGGGTGGTTTGCTTGGCGGTTTGTTCGGTGTGGAGCTAATAAAAAATATCATAGGTGTAAATATCGCCTCTGGTGATATCTATGTGATCCCGATTTTGGTAGCGTTGATTATAGGTCGTATTGGTTGCTTTTCAATGGGGATCGACGAGCCAACTTATGGTGTGCCGACTCGCTTTTTTATGGGTGTGGATCTGGGTGATGGCATCCTTCGGCATCCCATCATGCTCTACGAAATAATCTATCTATTGCTTTTGATTTTCCTTTTTAATCGCTTAAAACATAAAGAACTGATTAATGGAGATCGCTTTAAGTTATTGATGGTGTTATATTTCCTGTTCCGTTTTGTAATTGAATTTATAAAACCTTACCAATCATTATTTTTAAATTTAAGCAGTATTCATTGGTCTGCATTGTTTATTTTTATTTATTATTATAGATTCATTATCAGAATTTCGAAACAGATTTTACCTAAACAGTAAACATTATGGCCAATACCAGAGATTATATATACTACGATTATACCAAAAGTCTTTGTCCGGAATGTTTACAGCTTTGCGATGCAAAAATTGTTTTTCAGGACGCTAAGGTGTTTATGCTGAAAAACTGCAGGACGCATGGCGATAGCAAAGTAATGATCGCCGATGATGTAGAATATTACAAACAGATCCGGAATTACAATAAACAATCCGAAATGCCGCTTAAGTTTAATACCAAAGTGCATTACGGTTGCCCTTACGATTGCGGTTTATGTACCGATCATGAACAGCATTCATGTCTTACTGTAATAGAAGTTACCGATCGTTGCAATCTTGCCTGCCCTACCTGTTATGCCATGTCTTCGCCAAGTTATGGCAGACATAGAACTTTGGCTGAAATAGAACGGATGATGGATGTGGTGGTGGCCAACGAGGGTGAGCCCGATGTAGTTCAACTCTCAGGCGGAGAACCAACGGTACACCCCGAATTTTTTAAGATTTTAGATCTTGCCAAAACCAAACCCATTAAACACTTAATGGTAAATACCAACGGTATCAGGATTGCAAAGGATATTAATTTTGTCGAGAAACTGGCCAGTTATATGCCCGATTTTGAAATCTACCTACAGTTTGACAGTTTCAGTGCAGAAGTTTTAACCAAATTACGAGGCGAAGACCTTACTGAGGTACGGAGAAAAGCCATCGATCACCTCAATCAGTTTAATGTATCCACAACTTTGGTGGTTACTTTACAGAATGGATTGAACGATCATGAAATCGGTGATATATTGGATTATGCCCTTAAGCAGAAATGTGTTCGTGGGGTTACTTTCCAGCCTACTCAGGTGGCGGGAAGAAATGATGATTATAATGATCAACAGGGAAGGATCACCTTAACTGAGGTGCGCAGGAAAATTTATGAGCAATATCCAATCTTTACCCCGCAGGATTTAATCCCGGTGCCATGCAATCCCGATGCCTTGTGTATGGCCTATGCCTTAAAAATTGGCGATGAGGTGATCCCGATGACACATCTGATCAATCCGGAAGATTTACTCAACAATTCGAAAAACACCATCGTTTTCGAACATGATGAGAAATTGAAAGAACACATGCTTAACTTGTTTAGCACAGGTGTTTCAGTTGATTGTGCAGAAGATACCTTCGGCGAATTGATGTGCTGCCTGCCACGGGTAAAATCGGATAGTTTAAGTTATGATAATTTATTCCGGATCATCATCATGAATTTTATGGACCCGCTGGATTTTGATGTGCGTGCGGTTAAAAAATCCTGTGTGCACATTGTGAGCGATAAATACAAAATGGTACCCTTTGAAACCATGAATATTTTTTACCGCGACAATAAAATTGATCTGATCAGGGAAAAGTTAAATATGAACTAACATGGACGGCTTATTTGTATTATTCATTGTTTATTGCCTTACAGCAGTTGTACTCTTTGTGGTTGGCATTATTCAGATTATTATTAAATCGTCGAGAAACGAACCTCTTAAACCTGGACTAAAATTGCTTATTATTTCAGTAATTATGGTGATAATCGGTTTTGGTGCCTGTGCGGTATTGCTTGCCAACAGTTAATCTCAAATTTAAGCTCATGGAAATTTTTATTGTATATTGGGTAATCGTGGTATTGTTGTTTGTAATAGGCATCATTCAGATCATTGTAAAAGCTGCGAAAAAACAACCCGTTAAACCCGGCCTTAAATTAGTTATTGCATCAGTTATTATGCTGGTAATCGGAGCAGGGGCATGTGCAGTAATTCTATCCAATTTAAATATTAGCCATTAGTCATTTTTATTGTGAAGATAGTGGGTTTAACTTTCTCCTTTGGGCTTTAAATAATATCTTTGCGTTTTATAATTCTTGAACTAAGGTTTTAGCGCTTGCATGCCTCAAATCTCATGTCTAGAATCTCAAATCTCAATAAATGAAAATATCATATAACTGGTTAAAACAATTCGTACAGATCGATAAAACACCTCAGGAACTTTCGTTAATCCTTACCAATGTTGGGTTAGAAGTAGAAAGTGTAGAAAAAGTGCAGCCTGTTGTGGGTGGCTTAGAGGGATTGGTTATTGGCGAAGTATTAACTTGTGTTCAGCATCCCAATGCCGATCGTTTGCGCATTACTACGGTAAATGTTGGTGCTAAAGAAAACCTTCAGATTGTTTGCGGTGCGCCAAATGTAGGTGCTGGTCAAAAAGTGGTAGTGGCAACAGTGGGTACAACCGTATATCCATTAGAAGGTGAGCCTTTTAAAATAAAAGAATCCAAAATAAGGGGAGAACTTTCTCAGGGCATGATCTGTGCCGAAGATGAAATTGGTTTAGGTAAATCTCATGATGGGATTATGATCCTTGCCGGGGATACCGAAATTGGGATTCCTGCAAAAGAGCATTTCAAAATGGATGATGATTTTGTTTTCGAAATCGGATTAACACCAAACCGTGCTGATGCGGCTTCGCATTTAGGGGTGGCCAGAGATTTAGCTGCTTATTTCAGAAGCGAATATGAAATGCCTGATCTTTTAGCTTTTAAAACGGATAACGAAAACCTGGTTATTCCGGTAGAAGTAGAAGATTTAGCAGCTTGTCCACGTTACAGCAGCTTAACACTTTCTGGCGTTACCGTGAAAGAATCGCCAGAGTGGTTAAAAGATAAATTAAAGGTAATTGGTTTACGTCCCATCAATAATGTGGTTGATATTACCAATTATGTGCTTCATGGTTTAGGGCAGCCTTTGCATGCTTTCGATGCCGATAAAATTACCGGTGGAAAAGTAATCGTGAAAAAAGTTGCTGAAGGAACACCATTTGTAACACTTGATGATGTGGAACGTAAGTTAAATGCAGATGATTTAATGATCTGCAATGCTGAAGCACCAATGTGTATTGCGGGTGTTTTCGGTGGAAAATCTTCAGGAGTTGATGCCAGTACCAAAAATATTTTCTTAGAAAGTGCTTACTTTAATTCGGTTTCTGTACGTAAAACATCGAAAAGACATGGCTTAAAAACCGATGCCTCTTTCCGTTTTGAGCGTGGTACCGATCCTGAAATTACAGTTACGGCTTTAAAATATGCGGCTTTATTAATTAAAGAACTGGCAGGCGGAGAAATTTCTTCATCAGTTTCTGATATTTATCCAAGTCATATCAAGCCTTTCGAGTTTGAGGTAAGTTATAGCAACATCAATAAATTAATTGGCGCAAATATTCCATCAGCAGAGATTAAACACATTATTACGGCATTGGGTATATCGGCAACCAATACATCTGATGATACTTTGGCTTTAAGAGTTCCATCATTTAAAGTAGATGTTACCCGCGAATGCGACATTACAGAAGAAGTATTGCGTATTTACGGCTATAACAATATCGAAATTCCATCAAAGGTAAATGCATCGCTTTCTTACAGCATTAAACCTGAAAAAGAAAATACGCATAACGTAATTGCAGATATGCTTACTTCGAATGGTTATGCAGAAATTATGTGTAACTCGTTGACTAAATCGGCTTATTCGAAAAATTTAGACGAGGCGGTATTTATTTTAAACCCTTTAAGCAGCGATTTAAATGTGATGCGCCAGAATTTGTTGATGCCGGCATTAGAAAGCGTAGCTTATAACCAAAACCGTAAAAATGCTGATGTTAAGTTTTACGAATTCGGTAAAACCTATCATTTAATTAATGAGCAGTATGTAGAGCGTCCCAGGTTATTGTTGTTGATTTCAGGTGCAAAACAAAGCGAGCAATGGAATCATAATGCTAAACCAGCAACTTTCTATAATTTAAAATCGGCAGTTGATGCCATTATTTCGCGTTTAGGCATTGCAAGCTATCAATCTGATGTTTTAAATGATGAAAACTTTGCTTATGGCATTAAATATTTCCGTGGAGATAAATCCCTGGTAAGCTTTGGTGCTGTATCAAAAGCCGACCGTAAAGTAGCTGATGTAAACGCAGAGGTTTTTTATGCTGATTTTGATTGGGCTGCCTTGCTGGATATTGTGAGGAAAAATAAAATCGTAAACAAAGAGGTTTCTAAGTACCCGCAAGTGCGCAGGGATTTATCTTTATTGATCGATCAGGCCGTAACTTTCGATACTTTAAAAAGCATTGCTTTCAAAACCGATAAAAAGCTGATCAAAGAGGTTGGTGTGTTTGATGTGTATGTTGGCGATAAATTACCTGAGGGTAAAAAATCGTATGCCTTGAATTTCATTTTGCAGGATGAGGAACAAACCTTAACCGATAAGCAGATCGAAAATACAATGCAGAAACTAATCGCGAATTTAACGGCACAAGCTGGTGCAGAAATTAGGAAATAAAATATAAATTCGTATTTTTAGAAATAAATTCATGACTTCTGTTGCAGATCAATTAGATAAAGTATTACAAAAAACGGCTCAGGTATTAGAGCTATGTAATGCGCTACAGGAAGAAAATGATTTATTAAAGCTTGAAAATCAATCGTTAAAAGTAGCACTCGATACGGCGAAGGGCAAAAATGTAGAACTTGACGAAAAATTAAGGGTTACTAAATTGGCCAAAAGTATAGAGGGAACAAGCGAAAAATCGCTTGACATTAAACAAAAAATTAACGATTTTGTGCGGGAGATTGATAAAAGTATTGCATTATTAAAAAAATAATGGTGCAAAGAAATCAGAAACTAAGCTAAACAAATGGGAGAAATCTCGATTAAAATAACCATTTCCGACCGTATTTATCCGCTAAAGGTGAATATGGAAGAGGAAGAAATTGTGAGACGGGCAGCAAAAATGATCAACGAGCGCATAAAGGATTATCAGGATAATTATGCGGTTAGAGATAAGCAGGATCTTCTTTCTATGGCTGTGTTGCACTATGCAACAGCTGTATTGAGAACAGAAAATAAAGTACAAAGCCAGGATACTGCTGTTGCCGATAAAGTTGAAGAATTGGATGTTTTACTCAGTAATTTCTTTTCAAAATAAGGTTCGTTCTTTCAAAGTATACGTCACTCTGAACTTGTTTCAGAGCCTGTTTAATAAGATCCTGAGCTGTAGCGCAGCGGAAAGCTACGTAGTAAAATCAATTCAGGATGACGCATGCCTTAAATATATTAGCACAAAAATATAGCCGCAGCTAGTTTTTGAGTTTCAAATTTTATAAAACTTAACACTTCAATATCTATAGGGTTAAGAGGGCGTATTTCATCTGCTATGGCACCTGAAAATGGCTTAAACCCTAATTATGCTTAGTTGAGGTTTAAAATGTATGAGACTTTAAAAATTAGTTGCGGTTTTTTTTTTACTTAAAAAACAAAATGGAAATAGTTGAAATATTAGGATACGTATTTGCCGTAATAGCGGGTATAGCTATCGGAGTAGTGGTAGGAAGATTCCTCCTGCGTAACTTGCTTAAACAGCAGGAAGTTGCTGCACAGAACAAAGTGAAGAAGATTTTAAAAGATGCAGAGAACAATGCAGAAATTTTAAAAAAGAATAAACTTTTAGAAGCAAAAGAGAAGTTTTTGCAAATGAAAGCCGAGCATGAACAAGAAGTGAATGCGAAAAACAATAACATTAACCAGCGCGAAAATACCATGAAGCAGAAAGAGCAATCGGTAAATCAGCGTATGGAGAACTTCAATAAAAAAGAGCAGGAACTCGATAAGCATAAAAGCAACCTCGAAAAGCAAACTGAACTGGCTGTTAAAAAACAGGAAGAAGTAGAAGTGCTTAAGAATCAGCATCTAAAACAATTAGAAACCATTGCTGGTCTTTCTGCTGAAGAAGCTAAAGAGCAATTGGTAGAAAATCTGAAACAGGAAGCCCGTACACAAGCAATGATGCAGGTGAAGGATATTGTTGATGAGGCAAAATTAACCGCCAGTAAAGAGGCTAAAAAAGTGGTGATCCAAACCATTCAGCGTACCGCTACTGAAGCTGCAATTGAAAATTCGGTTTCTATTTTCCATATCGAAAGTGATGAGATTAAAGGTCGCGTTATTGGTAGGGAAGGTAGAAATATCCGTGCGCTAGAAGCCGCTACCGGTATTGAGATTATTGTGGATGATACACCAGAGGCAATTATTTTATCAGGTTTCGATCCGGTAAGAAGAGAAATTGCCCGTTTGGCTTTACACCGTTTGGTAACAGATGGTCGTATCCACCCGGCACGTATTGAAGAAATTGTAGCCAAAACCAAAAAACAGATCGAAGATGAGATTGTAGAAATTGGTGAACGTACTGTGATCGATTTAGGTATTCATGGCTTACACCCTGAGTTAATCCGTATGGTTGGCCGTATGCGTTACCGTTCATCTTACGGACAAAACCTGTTACATCACTCTCGTGAGGTAGCTAATTTTTGTGCAACCATGGCAGCAGAGCTTGGCTTAAATGCTAAAATGGCCAAACGTGCAGGATTATTACACGATATTGGTAAAGTGCCAGATGATAACCCTGAATTGCCACACGCCATTTTAGGAATGCAATTGGCCGAAAAATATAAGGAGCATCCTGAAATTTGTAATGCTATTGGTGCCCACCACGATGAAATTGAGATGACTTCGATGATCTCGCCAATCGTTCAGGCTTGTGATGCGATCTCTGGCGCACGCCCGGGTGCACGTCGCGAGGTGGTAGAAAGTTATATTAAACGCCTTAAAGATTTGGAAGAACTGGCTTTATCTTATCCTGGTGTTGAAAAAACCTTTGCTATTCAGGCTGGTAGAGAATTACGTGTGATTGTAGAAAGCGAACGCATTACAGATGCGCAGGCAGAACTTTTAGCTGCTGATATTTCGACCCGTATTCAAACCGAAATGACTTATCCTGGTCAGATTAAGGTTACGGTAATCAGAGAAACCCGTTCAGTAGCATTTGCAAAATAGGTTAAATCGTCATCCTGAACTTGTTTCAGGATCTTAGTAATAGAAAAGGTTTGTGAAGGCACAAACCCCGGCGAAAACAAAATATAAAGCGATGGATATTCCATCGCTTTTTTTTATTTTTACATAATGAGCAAGCAAACCATAACAACCGAACCCAAACGACCAGTAGATGTACTTTTTGATAAGTATGCCGAAAGTCACCAAAATCCAACAAACAAACTCGTGCACTGGATCTGTGTTCCGTTAATTGTATTCAGCTTATTAGGATTGATCTGGCAGATCCCTTTTCCGCATATTGGCTTTTTGGGTAGCTATAATGGTTTCTTTAACTGGGCCTCTTTTTTATTGGCCTTTAGCTTGTATTATTACTTCACGCTTTCGCCGGTATTGTTTTTTTTGATGATCTGGGTGGTGGGACTAATGAGCTACATCATTGTAAAGATTGAACAGGCTGTGGGTTTAGGGAGCGGAACAGCCTATGCCATTTATGCGGCTATATTTGTTGCCGCCTGGATTGGTCAGTTCATTGGTCATAAAATTGAAGGCAAAAAACCATCATTCCTGGATGATGTTAAGTTCCTGTTAATCGGTCCGATCTGGTTATTGCACTTCATTTGCAAGAAAGTAGGTATTCGTTACTGACCCTGAAAGCACTTAACGTTTAGTTAACTTTAAAGTAAAACAATGTTAATTAACACCTAACCTGTAGTTAACACTGTGGTAATACTTTTGCCCTTATCAAATAAAGGCAAATTGGATTTACTAAACTCTTTTAAAAGAGCGGCACTCACGGTGTTCGCTTTAACGATCAGCATACTTGCGTATGCACAAACAGGAAAAATTTCTGGAACGGTTACCGATAAAAAAACGGGCGAAACCTTAATTGGGGTAACGGTTAAAATTAAAGGTACAACTAAAGGTACTTCTACAGGTGCAGATGGTAAATATACTATCGCTGCATTACAAGATGGCAAATTTATTATAGAGGCTTCTTATGTAGGTTATGCCAATAAAGAAGTACCGGCTGTGGAAGTGACCGGAGGGGCTACAACTACTTTAAACCTGGCGCTTGAAGAATCTAATTCTCAAAAATTAGCTGATGTACAGGTAAAAGGTCAGGCCAGCAGAGAAACTGAAACGGCACTTTTATCGCTTCAAAAAAATGCAATCGAAATTAAACAGGGTATCGGAATCCAGGAATTATCCAGGAAGGGTGTAAGTGATGTTGAAGAAGGATTAACCAAAATTACCGGTATTACCAAAGTAGATGGCAGGGGTTTATTTGTAAGGGGTTTAGAAGACAGGTATAATAATCTTTTAATAAATGGTTTAGCTGTTCCTTCTAACAATCCTTTCAAAAAGATTATCCCATTAGATCTTTTCCCAACAGACATTGTAAGTGTTTTAGAAACCTACAAAACATTCAACTCAGGTTTATATGGCGATTTTGCGGGTGGAACATTTAATATTGTAACGGCTAAGGGCGAAAAGGCAGTAACGAAAATTAATATCGGTACCAGCTTTCTTTCTAACAGTAGCTTTAAAAAATTCTTAAGACCGGAGGGTGAGACTTCAGTTGGCGATTACTTTGGTTTTCCAAGCAATGACCGTAGCATACCGAAGGTTTTCGGTAAGAAGCCATCATCTTATACCATGACTGCAAACGAAGCCAACTCACAGTTTGACTCTGGCTTCGATGTAGAAGAAGGAAATGCACCTTTAAATACAAATATTGGGATACTACATACACGAAAAATCAGATTTGACAATAACCGTTCTTTCCAGTATCTGGTTTCTGTAAATACAGATAATAATTTTCAAATAAGAGA
>NZ_JBWKYI010000051.1:0-14137 GCF_059423705.1 Pedobacter sp. GW460-11-11-14-TSB4 | reverse complement strand
GTTTTAATCTAATGATTGAGGCTTTTTTTTGAAACAAATTACTAAAACGTTTTAGTTTGATAAAAAAATAACTATTCACTAATCATAAACCCAAAGAGATCAATATGAACTAAAAATTTACACCTATTCAAAAATACCATTCCGTTCCCAGCGGATAACAAACCAAACAAAAACTCAAACGATGAACAAAAAATTTACCAATTTAATTAAGCGAAAGCTTTTATTGAAAGGCTGTGCGCTTAAAATGACCACAGCATTATTGATGGTGGGCAGCTGCTATGATGCATCTGCTTCAGCAATTACCCTCCATTCAAACGAATATTCAGAAAATAGTAGTGTCGTTTCTGGCGTGCAGAAAGACATTGTAATCAGAGGTATAGTTAAAGATGAAACAGGTGCCGCACTTCCAGGTGCTGGTGTAAAAGTTAAAGGCACATCAATATCGGCTTCAGCTGATGTAAATGGTGCTTTTAGCATTACCGTTCCTGATCAGAACTCCGTATTAATTTTCTCTTATGTTGGTTACGAACTATTAGAAATACCTGTTGGCACCCAGACAAGCATTATTGTTAACTTAAAACCAACAGGAAATGACTTACAGGAGGTAGCAATTGTTGCTTTCGGTACGCAAAAGAAAGAAAGTTTAGTTGGCGCACAGTCATCAGTTAAGGCATCTGACTTACGACAACCCGTAGCCAACATCAGTTCTATGTTAGCAGGCCGACTTCCGGGAGTTGTGGCCGTAAATAGAAACGGTGAGCCCGGATCTACGAATGCTGATATCTGGATCCGTGGTATTTCCAATATTGGTGGAGATAGAAGTCCGCTAATTGTAGTGGATGGCGTTCCAAACAGACCAATTGATGGGTTAAGCTCATATGATATCGAATCTTTTACGATTTTAAAAGACGCGGCCGCTACTGCCGTTTATGGTATTAGGGGTGCAAACGGTGTAATTTTAGTGACGACCAAACAAGGTAAAGTTGGGCCACCACGAATTAATGTTGATTATTTCCAGGGAATTAGTCAATTTACAAAGAGCCCTAAATTGATTGATGGTGTTGATTATATGAACTTAGCAAACGAGGCTAAGCTTACAGAGTTTGTAAGAGGTGGTAGCGCCGGAACATTTACACCTCAATATAGCCAAACAACGATCAATAGAACGGCTTCGGGAGAAAACCCTGTACTTTATCCTAATGTTGATTGGTTGGATGCCATTTTTAAAAACTGGGGTCAAAATCGTACTGCAACAGCCAATTTATCAGGAGGTGTTAACAATGCGCGTTACTACGTATCATTAGGCTACTATGATGAAAATGGCTTATTTAAAACAGATAAAAACCAAACCTATGATGCAACCCAAAGTTTTGCAAGATATAATGTAAGCGCAAATTTAAACTGGGACATTACCGGTACTACCAAAATGGATTTGGGTATTAAGGGGATTTTAAGCTCTGGGAATTATCCTGGTGTTGATAATGCTCAAGGCGTTTTCAATCAGGCTTTCCAGTTAAACCCTACTTCTTTTCCTGTTTCTTATCCAAATGGTTCCATCCCAGGCATTAGCGCTCAATCTGATCAGCGCAATCCCTACGCCGATATTACCAGAAGAGGTTACAGAACTACTTTCACGAATCAGTTGTTCTCGAATTTGCGTTTAACGCAGGATCTAAAAGCGATTACACCTGGATTATCGGTAACAGGTATGTTCTCTTTTGATGTAAATAATACGAATAATATTAATCGTAATAAGCGTGAAAGTACATATTATATCAATCCAAACGATCCATACAACGCTGATGGATCGTACAAATACGGATTAACATTTAATGGCCAAAACTTTTTGGGTTATACCAGAGCCAATGGTGGTGACAAGAAAATGTACGCAGAACTTGCATTTAATTATAGCCGTACATTTGGCAAACATGCGGTGTCTGGTTTAGTCCTTTATAATCAAAACGATAATTTAAATGCTTTTGCCGATAATTTTACATTGGCTATTCCTTACAGAAGTCAGGGTATTGCATCTCGTGTAACTTACGCCTATAACGACCGTTATTTTGCAGAAGCAAACGTGGGTTATAATGGATCAGAAAATTTTGCACCAAATAAACGCTATGGTTTTTTCCCGGCTTTTGGTGTGGGATGGATCTTATCGAACGAGAAATTTTTTGAAGGCCTAAAAAATACTTTCCAGATGGTTAAATTCCGTTATTCTGATGGTATTGTTGGAAGTGGAGGTAGCTCAAATGGATATGTTACCAATGAAGGCGATCGTTTTTATTACCTAACTAAGGTAGGTTCTGCTAATGGCTATACTTTCGGACAAACAAGAAACATTTCACCAGGAGGTTTAAATGTAACTGCATACGGTGTTGATATTACCTGGGCTGAAAGTCGTAAACAGGATTTGGGCTTTGAGGTAAAAACCTTAAATAACAACTTATCTGTTATTGTCGATTTATTTAAAGAACACAGAACAGGTATTTTCTTAGGTAGAGGCTTGGTGCCAAACTATATTGGTTTAGTATCAAACCCTTCAGGAAATCTAGGTGAAACCAGAAACAAAGGTATTGATGGAACAATTGAATACAATGCAAAATTCAGTGATGATTTTGACATTACCTTTAGAGGGAATTATACCTTTAACAAAGATCAGATTGTAGAAAATGATCAGGCCCCAACCAAATATCCTTGGCAAGAACTAAGGGGAAGTAATATTTTGGCACGTACAGGATATATTGCTGAAGGTTTATTTACAAGTCAAGCCGAAATTAATGCAAGTCCTAAACAGTTTGGAACTTTGCTCCCTGGAGATATTAAATACAAAGATTTAAATGGTGATGGTATTATCGACGCATTTGACCGAACTATTATTGGCAGAGGCGACGTTCCATCAACAATGTATGGATTTGGATTCTCTTTGAGGTATAAAGGTTTCGATTTAGGCGCTTTTTTCCAGGGTCAGGATAATGCTGATATCATTTTAAGTGGTGATGCCATTCAGCCATTTACGGCATCAGGTGGCTTAGGCAATTTACATGCTATTGCTACAGACCGCTGGACGGTTGATAATCCACGTCAGGATGCCTTTTATCCAAGATTATCCTATGGTGTAAATAACAACAATTTTCAAACGAGTACCTGGTGGAAACGTGATATCAGTTATTTAAGATTGAAAAATCTTGATTTGGGTTACACAATAAAAAATGGAATCAAAAAAATTGGTATCAATCGTTTAAGAATTTATGCAACAGGTTACAATGTGTTTACGATCAGCAAGTTTAAACTGTGGGATCCGGAATTAGCCTCTAGTAATGGAACCAAATATCCGCTAACGACCACTTATACCTTAGGTTTTACAGCTAATTTTTAATCATCATGAAGAAGATATATATATTCACAATAGCAACCTTGCTGGTTTTAAGTAATGCAGGTTGCAAAAAATTCCTGGATCAGGTACCTAACGACAGGTTAACATTTGACGAATCGTTTGCCACCAAAGCTACCGTAGATCAGTTACTTGCAAACGTTTACTCTACCTTACCAGATGAAATGCAGCAACGTTTTCCTGCAAATGGTTATACAGCGGGTCCATGGACAGGCGCTTCGGATGAAGCAGATTACACCTTGCCAAGTAGTTTTTCAAATAACCTTAATAGTGGTAACTGGGATGCAACAACAGGACAGGTAAATACGATGTGGCAGTTATATTACAGAGGTATACAGGCATCGAGTAATTTTATGGCGAACGTTAGCAAATGTACAGACTGTAATTTAAATGGGGTTGATTTTATTTCCAGGTATTACAATGAAGCTAGAGCAATCAGAGCCATTTATTATTATTATTTGCTGCGTCAATACGGTCCGGTAATTTTATTGGGTAATGAGCCGATAGCTGCAGATGCACCGATTGAAACGATAAGTAAGCCTCGTAATTCATTCGATGAGTGTGTAGATTATATTGTAAGTGAGCTTGATGCTGTAACTGCAAATTTGCCTGCTATTCCGGTATCGAACGATGATTATGGTCATGTTAACAAAGCAGTTGCACAAGCCTATAAAGTACAGGTTTTATTAACAGCAGCCAGCCCCTTATTTAACGGAAATACAGACTATGCAAATCTTAAGAATAAAGATGGTAAACAATTAATTAGTCAAACGGCTAGTGCTGCAAAATGGAAAAGAGCAGCTGATGCGGCTAAATCTTTCATTACAACCTTTCCTAGTTTCACGCTGTATGTTAAAACAGGTACCACTCCTTTTCTTACTGCATTCCTTTCTTGTAGAGATGTAATGTTAACCGATTGGAATTCGGAGGTGATCTTTGCTAAAGGTAACGCCGATATCACCAATTTACAATATAACATGGCACCTAACCATAACAATGGAACTGGTGGTGATAAAGGAGGGTCGTTCCTGTCAGTTTCTCAGCAACTGGTAAGAGCGTATTTCATGGCTAATGGAAGATCAACTGATGATCCGCTTTCGGGTTATAGTGAAACAGGTGGATTTACCAGCTTTCAGGCGCCTGACGACAATGTTACAAGACAGGTTAGCAACATGTATGTGGGGAGAGAGCCACGTTTTTATGTGGGGATAACCTATACCAATAGAAAATGGATTAACCCAAATTCTAGCTTGATAACCAGTTTCGAATTTAACGGAAATGCAGGTAAAGGAAGCATCAGTAATACCGATTACTCAGGAACAGGCTATACACAAAGAAAAAATCTTTCTTTAAGTGGTTGGAGTACTGGTGGTAGAACAAATATTTTTATCCGCCTTGCAGAGATCTATTTAGATTATGTAGAAGCATTAAATGAATCTGATCCAGGTAATCCAGATATTTTAATCTATTTAAATAAAATCCGTGAGCGTGCAGGTGTTCCTCAATATGGAGCTGGAGCTAATGCATTGCCTATCCCCGCTGATATGCGTGATGCGATCAGAAGAGAGAGAAGGGTTGAGCTTGCTTTTGAATCTCATCGTTATTTTGATACAAGAAGGTGGAAAATTGCTGAAACTACAGATAAAGTAATTTTAGGTTTAAATATTCAAAAGAATGCTGCCGATGGCTTTTACAATGTGGTAACTACTGAATCTCGTGTATTTGATAAGAAACATTATTTATGGCCTATACCAAACGGTGAGGTTCAAAAAGTACCATTAGTCGTTCAGAATACAGGCTGGTAAAATCCATATAGCACCGGGTGTTTCACCTGGTGCTTTTTTAACCCATTAATACTACCGCTATGAAAAACATGTTATCGTTATCGGCAATTTTGCTGTTTGCTGTATTAGCCTGCAACAGTAAAAATGCACCATTAGAAACCGTAAAGCCAGCGCCACCGTTCGTAGAAAGCGTAGATCCGCCAGATGCACCACCTAAAACATGGAAGGAGCATTGGTTTGAACATGTTCAGTTGCTAAACCGTGTTTATTACGATACCAGCGTAGTGGTTTATTACGACGGCGATGTTAAACCCACTGTTGCCTGGCCAAAAACATATATGGCCGAAGCCTGGAACTATACCAAAAAAACTTATGGTAAATTCGGAGATGATAGCCGCTTATTTGTAATTTATCATGCAGGTAAATATAGCGGGGGGCACCCGGGTACTTATCTGGATGCAGGGCACGATTATAGAAACGTAACCGATTGCGGCGCCAGTAGCCTTGATGCCTGGACCACTGGCATTGATAATGACATTGATTTATCTACGCACGAAATCGGCCATATTGTAGAAGGCGCATCAAAAGGGGTAAAAGAATCGCCGGCTTTCGATATCTGGCATGATAGTAAGTGGATGGAGATTTATCAATACGATGTGTATTTAGGCTTAAACAGAACCGCTGATGCACAACGTTGGTACAATAAAATGATGACCGTTACCGACAGTTATCCTAAGGCAGGCACACAGTGGTTCAAGAATTGGTTTCTTCCAATTTATGAAAACTACGGTAAAGCAAAGGTTTTAAATGGTTTCTTTACCTTGTTGTCTCAACAATTTCCTAAACAACAAATCACTGTACAAGGTAAAAGCTATCAGCAATATACCAGAAAAATGAATTTTGGAGAATTTATTCACTTTTGGAGCGGGGCAGCGAAAGCAGATTTGGCACCGCTTGCATTAACAGCTTTTGGATCGAAAGACGAAAAAGGAGCAGACTGGGCGCCAATGCTGGCCAAAGCTAAAATCGATTTTCCAGCTATTACCTATTAAATTACAATATAATAAACCCACAGAAATGATTTTGCCAACAGCAAGATCATTTCTGCTTTTCAAAACCCACACAAAAAAATCATGATTAAGAAGTTATTATTTCTCGCGTTTATATCTTTTATAGGTGCAAATACTTTTGCTCAGAATAGAGAAAGAGAATACAAAATTACCATTAACGATAAAGACAGTGCTACCAATGCGATAGTAGATGCCAAACTTAAGGCGGCTTTTTTTCAGGTCTATCCAAAATTTGCCCAGGCAGATGGATACCGTACCAAAAGAAGCGTAGTGTTAGATCTGGTAACAGCAGAAACGCCAACAATAAAAGCCAAAGCTGGAGAAATTAAAGTAAACAGCCAGTGGGTTAAAAATAAATCACAAAAGAAAATCCAAAAGGAACTGTTTTCCGCACTCTCAAAAAACTGGGTTTCTTACAGTAAAGAAAAACACAAAGGTTATGAATTAACATTTATCAGCAAAGATCCGGACTTAGATCCGGCGTTAAGAAAAAAGTTGATCGCTACTTATTTCGAAATCTATCCAACCTTAGTTAAAACATTTAACGATAAATCGACACATGATGTGTTATTTGTAGTAGATACCGCCTATAAAGCAGTGGCAGAGGCAAGTGGAAACAGAATTTTGTTCAGTGCCGGTTACATGAAAGCACATCCAACCGATATTGATGTGGTAACACACGAAACCATGCATATTGTACAGGGTTATGGCTATAGTGCAGGCCCGGTTTGGCTCACCGAAGGTATTGCCGATTATGTACGCTATAAATATGGTGTTGATAATGTAGGTTCTAAATGGAGTTTGCCGGAGTATAATGCAAAGCAGAATTATAAAAACAGTTACCGCATTACCGCCAGGTTTTTTGCCTGGTTAGAGCAAAATGTTAAACCAGGCTTAATTGCTACTTTAGATCAGCAGTTAAGAGCGCATCAATATAATGAACAATCCTGGGCAGCCCTGACCGGAAAAACTGTCGACCAGCTTTGGGAAGATTACAGTAAAGAACCGCAAAAGGTAAGCCTTACTTATAGCAGCAAAAAATAAGAAATTTATTTACACAGAACGGTCGTCATCTCGACTAAAACGCAGTGAAATGGAGCGATCCATCCAGCAAAATTTTTCAACCCTGGTGCACTTCCCCCGAAATGATGACACGCTGTTTTGTAAAAATAATAATCACTAAAGTAAAATTTTTGAACATTTACTAAATCGTTTTACATATTATATTTATTTTGCAGAACTAAACATGCTAACCAAAGTAAAATCCATTCACCAATACCAATATAAACAGATGAAAAAAATATTTACTTTTTCGATTTTCGTAATGCTGGTTACGGCTTTTTCAGCTTTAAAAGCACAAGACATAACAAAGAAGAGTGGTTATACCTTATCGTTCGAGAGCAATTTTAAGGAATTAGATCCTCAGTTGAAAAAGCGGTTAATCAAAACATTTTTCGAAGTTTACCCAAAACTAGCAAAAGAGTATAATCCAGCCACCATAAAAGAAGTGAAATTTTTTGTAGATACGGCTTACAAAGGGGTAGCGGCAACTGCTGATGGTAAAGTAACCTTCAGTTCGATCTGGATGGTGAAACATCCTGAAGATATTGATGTCGTAACCCACGAGGTAATGCACATTGTGCAAGACTATGGCCGAAGCGTTGGCCCGGGCTGGTTAACAGAAGGGATTGCTGATTATGCCCGCTATAAATTCGGTGTCGATAATGCCGGCGCTAAATGGTCGTTACCAGCATTAAAGCCCGATCATAGCTATAAAAACAGTTATCGCATCACTGCAGGTTTTTTTGCCTGGATGGAGAAAAGTGTAAAACCAGGTATTATTAAAACCGTTGATGCTTCTTTAAGAGACCATACCTACACCAAAGATATCTGGACAAAATTAACGGGTAAAGATTTAGATGCACTTTGGGCAGATTATGTTAAAAATTCAGGAGTTTAAAATAAATACAAGCATATAAAAAACACAAACACAACAAATGAAAAGATTATTTATCGCTTTATTGAGTGTTGCGGCGTCAACCAGCTTCGCGCAAACAATAGGCAAAATTACAGATCCGGTAGATTGGATAAACCCGTTAATGGGAACAGCATCCAAACCATCACTATCTAACGGAAACACCTACCCGGCAATTGGTTTGCCCTGGGGAATGAACATGTGGACGCCACAAACTGGTAAAAATGGCGATGGATGGGCTTATGTTTACGATGCCGACAAAATCCGTGGCTTTAAACAAACACATCAGCCTTCGCCCTGGATGAACGATTACGGCGCTTTTGCGCTTATGCCAGTTACGGGTAAATTAAAATTCACAGATGATGAGCGTGCCAGCTGGTTCAGCCATAAAGCAGAGGTTTCTAAGCCATATTATTACAGTGTGTACTTAGCAGACGCTGATGTAACAACCGAAATTACGCCAACAGAACGTGCTGCCCAGTTCAGGTTTACTTTCCCTAAAACGGATAGTGCTTATGTGGTCGTAGATGCGCAGAATAAAGGCTCGTACATTAAAATTATTCCGGCCGAAAGAAAAATTATTGGTTATACCACTAAATATGCCCGTGGTCCGCTGCCTAAAAACTTCAAAAATTACTTTGTCATCTATTTCAACAAAGATTTCAAATTGGCCAAAACCTGGGATGATAAAAAACTTAACGATAAAGATTTAGAATTAACGGTAGATCATGCTGGCGCTGTTATTGGTTTCGCTACACAAAAAGGCGAGCAGGTAATTGCAAAAGTTGCCTCTTCGTTTATCAGTTTTGAGCAGGCTGATTTAAACCTAAAAAGAGAACTGGCTAATGATGGTTTCGATGCCACAAAAGCAAAAGGTAGAGCAACCTGGAACAAAACATTAAGTAAAATTGCAGTTGAAGGGGGCACGATTGATCAAACCCGTACATTCTATTCTGCAATGTACCGCACGTTGTTCTTCCCAAATAAATTATATGAAATTGATGCACAAAACCAGATCGTACACTGGAGTCCTTACAACGGACAGGTTTTACCAGGTTATATGTTCGCTGGTACTGGTTTCTGGGATACATTCAGGGCATTATATCCTTTCTTAAACCTGGTTTATCCTTCAATTAACAAGGAAATGCAACAGGGCTTAATCAACGATTATAAAGAAGGTGGCTGGTTGCCAGAGTGGAGCAGCCCGGGTTATGCAAACATTATGGTGGGTAACAACTCTGCTTCGGTAGTTTCTGATGCTTATATTAAAGGTATGCGGGGTTACGACATTGAAACCTTATGGCAGGCTGTAAAACATGGTGCAAACAACGAAGGTCCGATGGAAGCTGTTGGCCGCGATGGTGTTAAATATTACAATGAATTGGGTTATGTACCTTTCGATGTGAAAAAGAACGAAAATGCAGCTAAAACTTTAGAGTATTCTTATGATGATTTTACCATTTATCAATTAGGAAGAGCTTTAGGTAAACCAGCATCAGAGATCGATATCTATAAGAAAAGAGCCATGAACTATAAGAATCTTTTCGATCCGGCTTCGGGTTTAATGCGTGGCAAAAACCAGGATGGAACTTTCCAAAGCCCTTTCAGTCCGTTTAAATGGGGTGGTGCATTTACCGAAGGTAACAGCTGGCACTATACCTGGTCGGTTTTTCAGGATGTTGACGGTTTAGCCAGATTAATGGGAGGCCATAGTAAATTTGTAACCAAACTGGATTCAGTTTTCGCTATGCCTCCGGTATTTGATGAGAGCGCTTACGGTGGTGTAATTCACGAAATCCGCGAAATGCAGATTGCAAACATGGGCCAGTATGCACATGGCAATCAACCGATCCAACACATGATTTACCTGTACAACTACGGTGGTGCGCCTTATAAAACCCAATATTGGGTGAGAGAAACCATGAACAGAATGTACAAAGCTACTCCTGATGGATATTGCGGTGATGAAGATAACGGACAAACTTCTGCCTGGTATGTTTTCTCGGCAATGGGTTTCTACCCGGTAACACCAGCGGTTGATCAGTATGTTTTAGGTGCGCCTCTGTTCAAAAAGGTAACAATTACTTTAGAAAATGGTAAGACTGTTGTGGTTAATGCGGCGGCCAATAGCGATAACAATCGTTATGTCCAATCATTACAGATGAATGGTAAAGCCTATTCTAAAAATTGGATCAGCCACAGTGGTTTGCAAAAAGGTGCGGTGTTAAATTTCAACATGACAGCAACACCGAATAAAACCAGAGGTTCAAATCCAGCTGATTTCCCTTATTCATTATCAACAGAAAAATAGAAAAATAATTATCCATCGGGTAAAGTAATTTATCCGATGGATTTTAAATGAAATATCTAGCTTTAGGCTAAAACTAACAAACCAAGTATATGAACATCTCAAAGACGGGTTTTACAGCCATTTTCTGGCTTTGCGGAACCCTGTTGGCATTTGGCCAGCGTATTGATCTCAAAGATCTTTCAGCCTTTAAAAACCCTTCAAATTCATGGTCATTGGCCCAAAATGTGGTGGCCGACCTAAATGCCGAAAATGTTTTAAAAACAACCAAAGGCGAAGGGATATTGATTAATCAATCTACCGCGAAAAAAGCGGGTTCCGATTTATACACCGTAAATGAATATGGCGATGTAGCAGTAGAATTAGATTATTTAACAGCAAAAGGAACAAATTCAGGCATTTATCTTCAAGGTAATTATGAAATCCAGATTGACGATGCCTGGGGCCTTAAAAATCCAAGTTCATCAAACAATGGTGGTATTTACCAACGTTGGGACGATAGCAAACCAGAAGCCGAAAAAGGATTTGGTGGTGTTGCTCCCCGTCAAAATGCAAGTAAAGCGCCGGGTTTATGGCAGCACATTAAAATTATCTTCCAGGCACCAAAATTTGATGCATCAGGAAAGAAAACACAAAATGCTAAAATCATCAGTGCAGAACTAAACGGTGTGCTGATCCATGAAAATGTTGAATTATTTGGTGCAACCAGAGGAGCTGCTGGCGCTGAAAAAGCAAAAGGACCTTTACGTTTACAAGGCGATCATGGTTCGGTAGCGTTCAGAAATATCCAAATCAACGAACTATCAGAAATTCCAAAACCAAATCAAAACGGTGGCGCTGATCCAATTTATATTGAAGCAGCAAGCAACAACATGATCAGAAGTTTTGTTGATGTGGCACCAAGGGTACGTTCGGTACACGCTATTTCGGTAGGCGGACCAGAAAAAGTTGCCTATAGTTACGATTTAGATAATGGTACCCTGTTACAGGGATGGCACGGTGATTTTATCGATGCAACGCCGATGTGGGATGGCCGCGGAAACGGAACTTCGCGTGCTTTGGGCAGTGTTACCCGTTTCACTAAAAAACCTGTTCTGGCCGTTGCAAAATTAGCCGACGATCAGGCTAAATGGATTGCCGATACCGCCGGTACAGGTTTCAAAACCAAAGGTTATGTAATGGATAAACAAGACCGTCCGGAGTTTAAGTATATCATTAATGGAACAAATGTTACCGATGCCGTTAAGGTGATGGAAAATGGACAGGGTTTAACCAGAGAAATTGCTGTTGATAAACCATCAAAAGATTTATATTTCCTTTTGGCAACCGCTTCCAATATCGAAGAAGTGGCCAAAGGTTTATACCTGATTGATGATAAATCTTACTATATCCAGCTTGCTGAAGGATCTGCTAAACCCGTAATCAGAGAAGTTGATGGCAAGAAAGAAGTTATCGTAGCTATTGGAACTAAGTTAAATTATACCATTTTGTTTTAATTGGAATGACAATGAGAAATACATTTAAAAAATTAGCAATACTGGCATTAAGTTTTAGCTTTACTACAGTTTTTGCACAAGAAACACCGAAAGAAGAAGATTTTTTCAAAATAAATAAAGTACGCGTACCCGAAGGCCCTATTTTAGAAGTTGGTGGTTTAATTACCTTGCCAAATGGCGATTTGGGCATTTCTACCCGTAGGGGAGAAGTATATATTGTTGAAAATCCAACCAGTGCCAAGCCGTACTGGCGCAGGTTTGCCTATGGCCTGCACGAAATTTTAGGCATTGCCTATAAAAATGGTGCGATCTACGTAGCGCAACGTGGTGAGTTGACCAAACTGGTTGATAAAGATCAGGATGGCAAAGCCGATGTATACGAAACCATTTATGCATGGCCGTTAAGCGGACATTACCACGAATATAGTTTCGGTCCGAAGTTAATGCCCGATGGTACATTTATGGTTACCGCAAATGTGGCCTTTGGTGATGAGGAATGGTGGCGTGCCGAAAGCCGTGTACCAATGCGTGGCTGGGCTATGAATATTACCGAAGATGGTAAAATGAGTCCTTATGCTGCGGGTTTCCGTTCGCCGGCAGGGATTGGCAGTATTGATGGCCAGTTCTATTATACCGAAAACCAGGGCGACTGGGTAGGTTCAGGTGGTTTATGGAAAGTAAACAAAGGCGATTTTATGGGCCATCCTGCCAGTTTAAGATGGACCAACTTGCCAAACTCTCCGGTTAAACTGCAATCAGATTTCTTTTACTCACAAATAGATGAGCGTAGAACGAAAAACGAACAAGGAAGATACATCAAACCAGAGAATAGGGTAAACGAAACGTTTAAAACTTTATTCGACATGAAGAAAGTATTCCCTGAATTACGTTTGCCATCGGTTTGGTTACCTTATGGTATTTTAGGAATCTCTTCTGCAGAACCTGTTAAAATTCCTGCAAACACATTTGGGCCTTTTGCTGGTCAGATTTTAGTTGGCGATCAGGGAATGAGTATCATTTCGAGGATTTTTATGGAAACGGTTAAAGGTGAAGAACAAGGTGCAGCCTTCCTTTTCCGTAAAGGTTTCCGTTCTGGCGTATTGAGGTTAGAATGGGGTACTGATGGTTCATTATTTGTTGGAGAAACCAACCGTGGTTGGGGATCGGCAGGTGATGCCAACGAAGGTTTAGAAAGATTGGTGTATAACAATAAAACCCCTTTCGAAATGAAAGCCGTTAGGGCAATGCCTGATGGTTTTGAAGTGGAATTTACCATGCCTGTAGACCGTAAATCGGCTGAGGATTTAGCTTCGTATGATGCAGAGAGCTTCATTTACAAATATCACCCGGTGTATGGTTCACCTCCTGTAAATACGGAGAAATTAAAAATCTCCGGGGTTAAAGTTTCGGCAGATGGTTTAAAAGCCAGGATTATTGTACAAAACCTTCGTCAATATTACATCCATACCTTAACATTAGATGGTTTAAGATCGCAGGATGGTTTTTATTCTTTAGTGCATCCGGTAGCTTATTACACCCTAAACCAGATTCCTGACGGAAATAAACTTTCTGCCAGCGAAGTGAGTACCAAAAACTCAGCGGCACCGGTAAATGTTCCTGCTAAGAAAACTGCTGCCCCAAAAGCAACTGGCAAAACGCCTGAAGCAAAAGGAACAACTACTCCGGCTAAGCCTGCTGCTACAGCTAAGGCACCTACCTTTAAAGAAGTTGAAGGTTTGTTAACTAAAAATACCTGCCTGGCTTGCCATAATCAAACTAAAAGACAAATTGGCCCGCCATTCGTAGAAATTGCAAAGCGTAAATATTCAGCGGAGAAAATATTTCAGTTGATCCACAACCCACAGCCTCAAAACTGGCCGGGTTACTCAACAGAAATGCCTCCAATGCCGCAGGTTACGAAAGCAGAAGCTTTAAAAATTGCAGGCTGGATAAATTCCTTGAATAAATAAAGATAGTTTAATTGTTATGGAACGGTTGGTAGAAATACCAGCCGTTTTTTGTTTTACAAAAAAAAAGAATGGGGATTCCACTATTGCAGAATCCCCATCATCTAAATTAACGCTCTCATATACATAAACGCTATAAAAAC
>NZ_JBWKYI010000050.1:0-19098 GCF_059423705.1 Pedobacter sp. GW460-11-11-14-TSB4 | reverse complement strand
CTGCCATTTTTTATGGGCAGTGGGTGTTTTTTTAATTAAACGACAATCTTCCAATTAAAATAGAAGCTTTCTTAGTGGAAAAAATCCTTTGTGAACCCTTGGTTTTTAGGGTTTTCAAGGAAAGGTGAAAAGAATATATCCTATTGTTTAGTATTTATGAACATAAAATATGCAACCTAAATGTTACTTTTGAAAAATACTTATAAAGGAACCCCATTTATATAAGTAGATCATAACCAAACAAAGCGTGCCACTAACATGGACAAAAAGAATATTCTGGGTGAGGACATTTCTCTGCATAGTTTGTGGTGGGAGGCCATGTGTTTAGGTGAAAAAGATGCTTTCCTTAACTTGTATAAAAGTCTTTACCGGAGTTTAGCTGGATTTGGTTTACGCGTTTGTAACGATGCTGAAGTAGTTACTGATACTTTAAACCAGGTTTTTCTCGAACTGTGGGAGAAACATGATGCACTTCCCAGGGTGGAACAGGTTGAATCTTATCTGCGTACCATTCTGAAAAGGAAGATTTTAAAGAAAATCGCTCACGAACAGCGGTTAAATAAGGCCATTTCAATTATCGTTAGAGAGGACGAAGATCTATTAGAGATGCCTTACGAAGAACTGATTGTAAAAATACAATCTGATGAGCTGGTTAAAGCCAGTTTACTTGCGGCTTTAGAAAAACTGACCCCTCAGCAACGAAAATTGATTCAGTTGCGCTTTTACGATGGTTTGAGTTATGAAGATGTGGCTAAAAGAAGCCAATTAACCGTTAGAACGGCTTATAACACCATTTATACCGCCCTCAAATTCCTCCGTACTCACCTTAAATTTTAGCTGTTTGTAATTGTATTTTAAAGCTGTTTTAAAATAAATTAAAAAAAAAGCGAAAAAAACTTGGTAAAAGTTTAACATTCTGCGCACTGGTATTAAAAGCGCTGTAATGATTGACGAATATAAATACCCGGAAGATTTTTTAATGGATGATACCTTTAAGCAATATTGCGAGGGTAGCAGCAAAAAATGCGTTCTTTTTTGGGAAGATTGGATTGCCAAAAATCCTGAAAAGCATAAAACAGTTGATGCTGCCAAAAAATTATATGGGGTATTAAGCGGTAATTTAAAACCTGTTGATCAACAGGTGGATTACCTGACCAGCATGATATCGCCCGTAGTAAAAATCAGGAGATTTAAGACAATACATTACGGCATTGCTGCTTCCATTTTTGTTGTTTTATTTTTAGGGCTCATCTATTTTAATTATACCAGGCGAGCTGAAGTATCACTATACGCTGAAAACTTTGTAGCGAAAAAAGGGGAGAAGAAAAAAATCGTATTACCTGACGGTACCTCGGTATATCTTAATGGTGATAGCAAAATCGAGCTGGGAGAAAATTTTAATCAAAAAGATCGAAACGTTAGATTAACCGGAGAAGCTTATTTTGATGTAAAACACAATGCACAGAAACCTTTCTACGTGCGTACCAAGGATTTTAAGATCACGGTATTGGGTACCGCTTTTAATGTTAAAAGTTATAACAACGAAAACGAATCGGCGGCAACCTTAGTTCGGGGCTCTATTAAATTAGAAGATAATAACGGATTGAATAAAAACACCATTATTCTTAAGGCCGGGCAAAAAATCACCTATCATTTTGTAAAAGATCAATTGAATCTGAGGCCATCGCTTGGGAGTGCAGACGATAAGTTGCCTAAAATTGAAGTCAATAATCTTACGATGGTGAACAAAGAGGTCGTGGAATCGGCCTGGACACATAATAATATCGTTTTTTTAAACAACAATTTTGAGGAGATCAAAGAGCGGCTTGAGCGTTGGTTTAATGTCACTATAGAGTTTGAGGATAAAGAAGTAGCTGCCTACGTTTATACGGCAAATTTCAAAAACGAAGATATTTTAACGGTATTGCAGAAAATGCAGGAGGTAAAACATTTTAAATTCAAAAAGAAAGGAGAGCTGATTACGATAACCAAATAAACAAACTAACCAAAATAAACCTGTATCAAAAGAAAAAAGAAGGGGATTGCTGCAACAATTCCCCTTCAATAATTTTTTTGATCTTCTTTTTAATCTGAGGCTTCATTACACAAAATGCGCAGCCTCAAATAAACCAACCAAAAAACAAAAATATGATTAAAATTTACATTAGTCAAGCCTCGCCATGGCTCAGGCTGCTATCCAAATTCATTATTCAAATGAAGATTGCCATTTTTATTATCTTTATTACCTGTTTAAATGTTTCTGCCAAGGTTTTTTCGCAAGAAAAGCTTTCTCTTGACCTCAAAAATGTCAAGCTCGAAAAAGCCCTGCAGATCATCGAAAAACAAAGCGGATACCGTTTCGTGTACAGTCCAACCGAAGGGCCATTTAATAAATTGGTCAGTATTAAAACTAGCCAGGCTCCATTAGAAGAAGTAATGCAATCACTCTTATCAGGAACTGCATTAAATTTTAACGTTAGGGAAAATAATTTGATCACCATCCTGGCATCTGATAAGTTTAATCAAGATCTTATCATAAGGGGTGTGGTTAAAGACGAAACTAATACTGGATTACCGGGTGTTACAGTGGCAGTAAAAGGTGTTAAGGGGCTTGCTGTATCAACCGACGGAGAAGGAAGGTTTAGTTTAAAAGTGCCTGAAAATGCCATACTGGTTTTCTCCGCTATTGGATATATATCTGTTGAGGTGCCAGCATCTGAATCTCTTATAAATGTCCAGTTAAAGCCCGCTAACAATAATCTTGATGAAGTCGTAATTCAGGCTTATGGTACAACGACTAAAAGAAAAACGACGAGTGCGATTAGTACACTAGATATGAATGCTGTAGCATCTATACCTGTAGCTTCAATAAATGATGCCATAGCTGGGAGAGCTCAAGGTGTAATTGTGACAACTAATAGTGGTTCGCCAGGTACAAAAAGCACCATTTCCATCAGAGGGGGAGGTACGCCGCTTTTCGTCATCGATAATGTGATCAGATCTGCAAATGATTTTGCCAATATAAATCCGAATGATATTGAAACTTATTCGATACTGAAAGATGCTGCTGCAACTGCACTATATGGCGTTTCGGCTGCTAATGGTGTTATTTTGGTAACGACCAAAAAAGGAAAAGAAGGTACCGTGAATATTAACTATGCATTTAATCAGGTATTTTCTCAACCTACACTTTTCCCAAATAAATTAAGCTCTTACGATCAAAGGAGTGCCATTAATACGTTGTATGCTGCAGAAGGTAAAAGCCCTTATACCTCTCCAGCCGATTTGGAAAAATACCGCACAGGTTCTGATCCGCTAAACTTCCCTAATACGGATTGGAGGGCATTAACCATGAAAAATTTTGCGCCAGAAATGAGGCATGACCTATCTATATCTTCAGGTACAAAATTGTTAACCTATTATGGAGGATTATCGTATTACGACCAGGGAACAATTTTAAAAACCGATAAAAACTATAACAGACGGGCTACTTATAGGCTAAACACTTCGAGTGATTTAGAAAAGGCTAATTTAAAAGTTGTTACCGCCTTTGATGGATACGTTGAGTCTAACTCGCAGCCTAGTGTTAGTTTTTCTAATCTGTATAGTCATATCCAAAATAAGCAACCAACGTTTCAGGCATACAATGAGTTTGGACTACCATCTATCAATACCCCAGATAACCCAGTGGTAGAACTGGATCCAAAATCTGGTTATAATAGAAGATCGAGCAGGGTTTTTAACGGCAATTTAAGTTTAGAATATAGTGCACATTTCTTAGAAGGCTTAAAATTTAAATTAAACGGCAACTATAATACGATTAATTCTGAAGGTAAAATTTGGAATTATTTTGCGCCAAGTTACGCCAACGGTAGCAAGACTGCAATTCCGGGGCCTGCACCAACTTTAACCGGCTCAAGCAGCTCTGGAAATACACTTACTTTGCAAGGATACATTACATATAACAAAACATTTGGCGATCACAGCATTGATTTTACCGGGGTTTACGAACAACAACAATTCAAAACATCAGGCTTAAATGTGAGCAGGGTAGGTTATCAACTTATAAGTGATCAGTTTATAGCGGGTCCTACGGAAAATCAGACCATAAATATTTTTGATGGAAGTAATAACTTAATTACCGGCGAAGCGGAAAGTGCAAGAGCAGCATACATTGGACGTATTTCTTACAGCTTTAAAAATAGATATTCTTTAGAAGCATCGCTCAGAAGAGATGGTAGCGATTTATTTGTCCCTGGAAAGCAATGGGGAACATTTTATGCCTTATCGGGCAGTTACATGCTCTCTGACGAAACCTTTATGAAAGGTTTGAAAGAGAAGCATATTTTAGATTATTTGAAATTGAGGGGATCTTACGGTAAGACAGGGAATTCGGATAATATTGGAAGGTTTCTTTACGTAGCCGGATACAGAGTGGCTTCGATAGGCTATGTTATGGATGGTAAACCAGTTCAAGGTACATCAGAGCCAAGTGCATTGCCAAGTATTAATTATTCTTGGCAAACCATTAAAAGCCGAAACATTGGTATTGATATGGCATCACTAAACAACCGTTTAAATACATCAGTTGATTATTTTTACACTAGAACTACTGGTTTTGTTACCTCCGATCCTCAATTTGCCGAAACGCTAGGTATCGGGTTGCCGCCAATCAATTTCACCGCTGGGGCAATCAGAAAAGAAGGTGTAGAATTTAATGTAAATTGGAATTCAAAAGTGAGTGAACTCACTTATAAGGTAGGATTGAATTTTACTTATTTTAATACTCTAAATGAAAGATCTACATTGGATGATGACGCTACACTCCGAAACCCTTTTACGCGTGTATCAGGTCAAGAAACACGCTTTTTAGTGGACGATAGTGGCCGGCCAATTTTGGGATTGATCAATAATGGGTTTTATACTACCAATCGTGAATTGCTGAACGGTGCCAGAAGAGTTTCTTCAACTGATGTTGTAGCTGGTGATTTAAGGTATCAGGATTTGAATGGAGATGGAAAAATTGATGATAATGACAGGGTTAGGATTGGCAACAATACTTTCCCAAGAATAAATTTTGGCCTTACAGTTGATCTTGGTTATAAGGGATTTAGCTTTAGTGCAGTCATGCAAGGCTCGGGGAACAGGGACAGGTATATTGGAGATGTAGTACAAGGTGCAAATCCTGTTTCATTGCTTACTTATCAGTTTCAGCAAGATTATTGGCGTACTGATAATCAGGATGCCTTGTTTCCTCGTGCTGTATCAACATCAAGTGTTAACGGAGGAAATAATTTCGCAAGAAGTGATTTTTGGCTGATTCAATCCAAATACTTGCGTTTAAAATATGTGCAGCTAGGCTATGATTTTAAACATTCACTATTAAAGAAATCAAAATTCCAGCAACTACGCCTGTTTGTTTCCGGTACTAACCTATTAACATCATCTAAAAGCCAGGATTATTTTATCGATCCTGAATCTGATCCCAACAACTATGGCTATCCTGTACAAAGAACATTTGCCCTTGGTGTTTCAGCTGGTTTTTAATTCACAACTAAAGTTTAAAAAAATGAAAAAATATATCATATCTTCTTTAGGCTTATTTGTTTGCTTATTGGGACTAAATGCGTGTAAAAAAGTTTTGGAAACGGAACCATACGATAGAATTAGTGAAGATGTTGTTTGGAGTAGTAAATCAAATGCTGAAACATTTGTGTTCAGCACTTACGATGCAATTACAAATTCGTTTGCCAGTGGTCCTGGCGTTGATGCCCGCACATCAAATATTTTAGGTCAGGATGGAATTGCCGGCGATGCTTACCCAGTATTTAGTGAAACCTTAACCAATAACAGTGATTATGGATTTAACAATTGGGCTAACGTTCGCCGTTGCAACCTGATTATGAAAAAAGTTCAGGAATCTGCTGGCATTGCAGATGCCGATAAAAAAACAATGATTGCAGAAGCTAAATTTTTAAGGGCTTTATCTTATTACAGCATTGCTCGCAGCACCGGACGTATAGTCTGGATCGATAGAGTGCTTACCCCTGATGATGAATTAAAATTACCAAGCACAGCAAATCCTGCTGAATCTTATAAGTTAATTATTAAAGACTTAGAAGACGCGGTTGCCGATCTGCCAACTATAAAAGTGGCAGGTAGAACAAATAAATATGTTGCCGCTTCATTTTTAACAGAAATCTGTTTACAAGCCATAGCTTACCAAAATTATCCCAATGCTGCAAACGTATCGGCGAGCGATCCTTTATTGCAAAAAGTTATAGATAATGCAAATTTGGTAATCAATAATGGAGGATATTCACTAGAAGCAGATTATGGAGGCATGTTTAATGAAACTAAAAATGTTTCTCCTGAAATTATATTGGCCATTTATAAGAAAGCCATTAATACAACCGTACAGGATACACCAATGCAATTTATGGTTGGAAATCTTAAACCTGATAAATTGGTTCCGATGGAAGGTTACCCAGCGTATCTCATTCCAGATTTGTTCAATTGCTGGCCTGGTAACTTTCCTTGTGAAAACTTAACTGATGAGTACTTAGTTAAAGACGATGCCGATCCTACAAAAGCTTTGCCTTGGCATCAAACTTCACAATATAAGGCTGCAGTTGATGAAAGCGCTTCTGTTACCATTCCTTATCAAAAGATAGGATTAAAAGATAATGTTATTCCTAAATTGGCCGAGGAAACAATTGTAAAACAAGGCAGAATTAAATCTGGAAGTACAGAAACTGTATGGTCTTTAACCAATAGAAACCGCGATGCAAGATGGGCCAGTTCAATCGTTAGCGACTCGACCAAGTTTTATGGAGATAATTTAGTTACTGCTGTAAAAGGTAATGCCTGTAGGTGGATTTCTGTTAACGGCGGTATCTGGGGTGCAAGTTTGAGTAATATGTACTGGCGCAAAGGGGTTTATACCAATGTAACGCCAACATTATTAAATGTTTCTAAAACAGATTATCATTATGTATGTATGCGATTAGGGCGTGTGTTTTTAAATATGGCAGAAGCCTACCTATTAAAAGGTGATCTTGCTAATGCTAAAATATTTTTAAATAAAACACGCGAATTTCATGGTAAAATTCCTGCCTCGATGGCATCGTCCTCATCAGAGGTTTGGAAAGATTATAAAAGAGAACGTAGGGTAGAACTAACCGAAGAAAATGATTATTACTGGAGCTTACTGCGTTGGGGACGTTACGGCGGTGATGCAAATAATAATATCGCTAGCGGAGGAACGATACCCGAACTAACCGAGCCAATAAGAGTAATGGACATCACTAGAGATCGTAAAGGATTTGCCATTGTTACCGGGCCTTTCGCAAATGGTTACAACGATCGTAAATTCAATCCTAACAGGCGCTATTTAATGCCTATTTCACAACGGTTTATTGATAATAATCCAAAATTTGGTCCGCAAAATTTTGGTTGGTAGATATATAAGAAAATAACGATGAAAAATATTAATAAAATTAGAATGCCATTTATGGGCATTATCATAGCAATGTTATTCACTTCTTGTTTGAAGAAAGGTTTACCTGAACTGCCACTTGCTGATGGCAATGCAATTACTTTGGTTAATGCCGAGTATCGCTTTGAAAGTGGTGCGAAAAATATGAACGGACAATCAATTGTAACAAATAGAACATTAACCGTGGTACAGGGTAATATAGATAAGGTTAATGGTATTATAAATGTAGCTATTAGTGTTCCGGCAGCAGGAAGTCCTGTTGATTTTACTGCGGCGGAGAAGGCTAAAGTGGTTCAGACTAAGATTTGGTTCAATGTTAACCTCTCTACAGCGGCTACCATTTCGCCTACAGGTGGAACGCCTGCGCTCGGCGACCCTACCGACGCCACCAAGCCGCTGAAATATGTGGTAACTGCAGCCAATGGTGATGTTAAGGTGTGGACGATCAATGTCACTTCATTTTCAAATAATTAGTGGGTTAGTTGTATGATTAGAGCCGTTAAATTTAACGGCTCTTTTCCATGATTGTCCTAGACAACATTATTGTGTCAAGAAAGATGTTTTAGCCGAATACAATAACTTGTATATTAATAAACAGATGATAAGAACTTTACTATTTTGTTTTTTCCTCCTGATTTTAAACGGAGAAATTAACGCTCAAAACGTAAGTACCCTGCCTGCAAAACAGGTTTTAAAAAGAACATTTGGCGCTAAAGCCGAGCAGATAAAATTAGAACTATTAAAATCAGACGGTGGGGCAGATTATTATGAATATGCTGCTAAGAATGGCCGGTTGACCGTTAAGGCTACTACTACCAATGCCTTAACTCGTGGCGTTTACGACTATTTTAAAAACAATCATTTAGGCATGCAGGATTGGGCGGGGAACAATTTTAAAATATCAGGCAAACTACCTGATGCATCAATTACCAAAGTTGCATCGCCTTTTAAATTAAGGCAGGCCCACAACGTGGTTACCGCTGGTTATAGCACTCCTTTTTGGACCTGGGAACGCTGGGAAAAAGAGCTCGACTGGCAGGCTTTGCATGGTTTTAACATGCTTATGGCACCCATAGCTACCGAGGCGATTGCTACCAGGGTATGGAAAAAATTAGGGCTTACCCAAAAAGAAATCGATAGCTTTTACGTATCACCATCCTTATTGCCGTGGCAACGGATGGGCAACATACAGAATGTAGGCGGTGCTTTGCCAGATGCATGGATTACAGATCAAACCGCACTACAGCACAAAGTGCTGACACGTATGCGCGAACTGGGCATAAAACCCATATTACAATCATTCGCAGGTTTCGTTCCAAAGGCTATTAAAAGACTTTATCCCAATTTAGTGCTCCATAGTACATTGTGGAATGCGGGCTTTCCAGCCTCACAACGGCCCTCCATGCTGATGCCAGGCGATCCTTTGTTTGCCAAAATTACTAAAATGTACATGGATGAGTGGAAAGCCGAGTTTGGCGATGCCACATATTACCTCGTAGATAGTTTTAATGAGATGGAACTGCCAAAGGGTGATACACCCATTACCGATATTTTGGCCGACTACGGAAAATTTACTTACGACGCGATAAAAAGTGCTAATCCTGATGCAGTTTGGGTTATACAGGGATGGATGTTTACCTATCAGCACAAACAATGGCCGTCAGAAAATGTAAAAGCCTTGTTTAGCAAAATACCCGATGCTAAGATACTGATTTTAGACTATGCCAATGATTATGCTAATAGCTGGGAGCCGCTTAATGCCTTTAATGGTAAACAGTGGATTTATGGTTATATGTTTAATGCTGGTGGTAAAACAGCTTATACAGGCAATCTCGATTTGTATGCTACAGGCGTGGGTAAAACGCTCGCTTCCACTAAAAAGAAGAATCTAATAGGTTTTTCTACTTCTGGCGAAGGCCTTGAGAACAACGCTGTTATCTACGAATTATTAACAGATGCCGCTTGGTCTGATAAACCGATAGTACTTGATAGTTGGTTAAAAGATTTTTCTATTAACCGTTACGGCGCTTACCCCGATCAATTAAGGCAGTCCTGGAATTTGTTGCGTAAGAGCGCGTACAGCAGGCTGATAGACCACCCTCAGTTTAGTTGGCAAATTGGAAGATTGAAAATTAACAATGTAGATAGGTCCGATAATTTCTTTAAATCTGTTGAATTATTTTTAGCCTGTCGGAGTAATTTTAAAAACTCCAAAAACTATCAGGCTGATGCCATTGAACGCAGTGCATTTGTATTGGGGTTAAAGGCCGAAAACTGGTTTGAAGCAGCAGGCAAGGCCTATGCTAAAAAAGATATCACTAATGGAGATTCTTATGCCAAAAAAGGGATAATACTGTTGGCAAATGTGGACAGGTTAATGGAATCTCACCCGTTAAACAGACTAGAAAATTGGTGAACTTTGCGAAGCAGCATGGCTCAACCCCAACCTTGAAAAAGTTCTACGCCGCTAGTGCAAAACGAATTGTAACCATTTGGGGCCCACCGGTAAATGATTACTCTTGCCGGGTTTGGAGTGGTTTAGTTAGAGATTTCTATATTCCGAGGATGCAGGCAATTTTAGAGGAGAAGAAAACTGGCAAGAAGTTCGATTTAGCCGCTTTTGAGCAAAATTGGGTAGATAACGCAGAAATAAGCAAAATAAAGCCATTTGAAAATCCGGTTGAAACAGCCGCAAGATTAGTAAATGAAGCTATAACAGAGCAGCTACCCTCATTATAATTGCCATAAGCTAGCAGTTATACTTGATGGAAAAAATCCAGAGATAAACCATTAAGCTATGATCAATTCATTAACCACAATCTTATTTTCAGTTCTCTATGAATAATAAATTAATTTTTATAGCCTTGTTTTTAATGGTGCAGCTACAAGTATTTGCCCAAAAGTTAAACACACTCCCTGCAAAACATGTTCTGCTACGTACCATTGGCCCAAAGGCAGAACGGATACAACTGGAATGGTTAAAAAATAAGGGAAATACAGATTATTATCAGTACTCCGCCAAAAACGGTGTTTTAACAGTTAAGGCTACTACTACCAATGCCTTAACGCGTGGTGTGTATGATTATTTGAAAGACAACCAATTAGGCATGCTCGATTGGGTGGGCAGCAACTTCAAAGTACCGGCTAAATGGCCCGATGCACCAATAACTAAAATTACATCGCCCTACAAGATAAGGCAGTCTTACAACGTTGTTACTTTTGGTTATACTACTCCTTTCTGGACCTGGGAACGCTGGGAGCAAGAATTGGATTGGCAGGCCATGCATGGGTTTAATACTTTAATGGCTCCAGTAGCCACTGAAGCCATTGCCACAAGAGTTTGGAAAAAATTAGGCCTTACCCAAAAAGAAATTGATAGTTTTTATGTCTCGCCATCATTGTTGCCATGGCAGCGAATGGGTAATATCCAAAATGTAGGGGGCACTTTACCCTCAACATGGCATACTGATCAAATTGAACTGCAGCATAAAATTCTTGCCCGCATGCGCGAGCTTGGAATGGAGCCCATTCTGCAGTCGTTTGCGGGTTTTGTGCCCAAAGCCATAAAGAGGCTATATCCAGAGTTGTTACTACACAATACTTTATGGAACGCAGGGTTTCCAGCCTCGCAAAGGCCCGTAATGCTGATGCCTGGCGACCCTTTGTTTATGAAGATTACCAAAATGTATATGGATGAGTGGAAAGCCGAGTTTGGAGATGCCAAATATTACCTTGTAGATAGTTTTAACGAAATGGAACTGCCAAAGGGAGATAAGCCTGTTACCGATATTCTGGCAGATTATGGAAAATTCACCTATGATGCTATCAGATTAGCCAACCCTGATGCTACCTGGGTAATACAGGGTTGGATGTTTGGCTACCAGCGTAAACAATGGCCGCCAGAAAATGTAAAAGCCCTCTTTAGTAAGGTACCCGATGATAAAATTATGATTTTAGATTATGCAAACGATTATGCGAATAGTTGGGAACCTGTAAATGGTTTTAATGGTAAACAATGGGTTTATGGTTTTGTACCTAATATGGGCGGCAAAACGGCTTATACCGGCGATTTGGAATTGTATGCTACAGGTGCCGGAAAAACACTTAAAAATCCTGCAAGGAACAATTTAAAAGGTTTTTCTATCTCAGGCGAAGGATTAGAAAATAATACTGCTGTTTATGAATTGTTGGCAGATGTTGCATGGAATAATAATCCAATAGATTTAAATAAGTGGTTAAAAGATTTTTCCATCAACCGCTATGGCAACTATCCTGAAAAACTTAAAAAATCTTGGGATCTGCTGCGCAAAAGCAGTTACGCAAAATTAATTGATCATCCACAATTTAACTGGCAGACTGGTTCTTTCAAAAGAAGCCGTATTAACAACAGCAAAGATTTTTTTAAATCTGTAGCCTTATTTCTGGCCTGTGCCCCTGAATTAAAAAAATCTAAAAATTATCAGGCTGATGCCATTGAAAGGGTTGGATTGGTTTTAGGCTTAAAAGCAGAAAACTTACTTATTGCCACAAATGATGCCTTCGAAAAAAAAGATACTGTTAAGGCTAACCTATATGCTGATAAAGCAATGAAATTGTTAGCTGATTTAGATCGTTTGATGGAAAGCCATCCTTTAAACCGCTTAGGCAGGTGGATTAATTTTGCAACAGCACACAGCAACGACCAGTCTTTGCAAAATTTTTATGCTTCGAGCGCAAAGCGGATTGTAACCATTTGGGGGCCTCCTGTTAATGACTATTCATGCAGGATGTGGAGCGGCTTAATCCGCGATTTCTACATTCCAAGAATGAAATTGACTTTGGAAGCCAGGAACAAAAGGAGTGTATTCGATAAAAAAGCCTTTGAACAAAACTGGGTAGATGATCCCGGAGTAAGTAAAATCGAACCTTTTTCTAATCCGATCAGCGCAGCCCAACAACTATTAAAGCGTGCTATGTTAGATAAATTTCCCTTGTAAATTTGGGTCTACCCAAAATATAAACATAACAAATGAAAAAAATAATAACTTTTTGCTTGATGCTTTCTTTTTTAGTAGCACGGGCGCAATACTATCAAATTGATGTAAAATCTAACAGAAGTTTAGATGTTACCTCTATTAATATGACAGGAACTAATCCCGATGGTATTAAACTTGGAGTAAACAATCAATATTTTACTAAAAATAATCAACCCTGGTTTCCGGTGATGGGCGAAATGCACTATAACCGTGTAAGGCCAGAAAACTGGGAAACCGAAATTTTGAAGATGAAAAGCGGAGGTTTGTCCATCATAGCCACCTATATTTTTTGGAATGAACATGAAACCACAAAAGGGGTATGGGACTGGAAAGGTAACCGTGATCTCAGGCGGTTTATATCGCTTTGCCAAAAAAATGGTATGTATGTCTGGCTGCGGATTGGCCCCTGGAGCCATGGTGAACAGTTATATGGTGGTTTTCCTGAGTGGATACAAAAATTAAAAGGCCACAGAACCAACAACCCCGAATATCTAAAAGAATCAGAAGGTTTGTTTAAGCAAATTGGCCAGCAAACCAGGGACATGTATTTTGCCGATGGTGGACCGGTTATTGGCGTGCAATTAGAAAACGAATATGCAAGTGGCCAGGCAGAACACATTACTACACTGAAGGAAATCGCCCGGAAAGCACAAATTAATCCAGTCTATTGGACGGTAACCGCTAATACCGTATTTGACGATGCCAAAATGGAAGTGATCCCTTTACAGGGCTCTTACCCTTACCGCGGTTGGGAAAGAGGCGGTGGCGGTCTCACCAAAGATTTTTTATATGGCAACGATCAATGGATTATGACCGATGCCTTAGGTAAAGTTTTTTATGATGTACACAAATTTCCAAAAGGGCTATGCGAGCAAGGTGCAGGTAGCCAGATCACTTATCAAAACCGTTTTATTGTACAGCCCGAAGTAATTGAAGCACACCTACAAAACCAGATAGGCCGTGGTATGAACCTGGTGGGGTATTACATGTTTCATGGTGGCACCCAAACGCCTGGATTAAAAGAACCTAGAACTTGTCCTGAAAGTTACGATTTTCAAGCACCCATCAGTGAGTTTGGTTTTTTGCGTCCATCCTATAAATATTTGAAGGTAATTCACACATTTGTGAACGATTTCGGTACGGATTTAGCGCCTATGCGGGTTTACGAACCAGAAAATCCGGTAAGGGACGAAAAAAACACGAAAGACTTAAGATATATCGCCAGGGCTAATGGCAATAGCGGTTTCCTGTTTTTAGGTAATACACAGGTGCGCATTACCATGCCCGATAAACACGTTACGATGCAGGTAAACCTGCCAAACGAAACGATTAATTACCCAACATTATTACTCGAAGGACAAACGACGGCAATTTTACCTTTTAACTTAAAAGCAGGCTCAGCTTTAATTAAATATGCAACCGCACAACCTTTTGCCAGGTTAGTTAATGGTAAAAATATTACGCTGGTTTTTCAGCAATTAAAAGGTGTAAACCCAGAATTCGCGTTAGACAGCCGCACGCTTAAAAATAAAGATATTACAGGTTGGAAAGCGGTACAAACTGCTAATCAACTGCAACTGCAGGTCATTGATAAAACCGATTGCACCTTTACAGACACAGACGGAAATTCAATCAAAATTATTTTTATTAGCCCTGAGCAAGCTCAAAATGCATGGAGGTTAAAACTGAAAGGACAAGATGCCTTATTGATTAGCCAGGCAGATGTTCTGGTTCAAAATGATGAAATTACGCTGCAGCAACTTAACAAAGCTACATTTAATTTAATGGTTTATCCAAAGGGATTAAACGCTTTTACAGCTGCTAAACCTAAAACGACGAAATCGCTCTTCGATCAGTATGAGTGGCAAACACCAAACTATATGGCTAAAATCACGGTAAATTATCCAAGCCGTAAAACTGCCGAGATTAGTTTCCCGGCCACATTTCCTAAAAACGTAAATGATGTAATTTTAAATGTAGATTACTGGGGTGATGCCTGCGATCTGATTCAGCAACAGACCATAAAAACAGATAACCTGTATAACGGCGAAACCTGGCAAATTGGCTTGCAGCGATTTTTAGGCAGAGGCAAAATTAACTTAGATTTAAAGGACTGGAATAACCAAACTACAGGTGTTCAGGCTGAGTTAATACAGGAGATTAAAAACAAAAGAACAGGATTTAAATCCATAAAAGCGGTAACGCAATATCAAACTACAATCCATTTAAATTAAATTTATAGCCCTTACCGTTTTCTAAAGCTGTAAGGGCTGAATTATTTATAGCAAACACACAAATGAAAAAATATTTTATCGCCTTGTTATTATGTATTGGTCATCAGCTCCATGCCCAAACCATTGATGTTACCCAGTTTGGAGCCAAACCCAATAGTTTTGCTGATGCTACTGCAAGTGTAAAAAAAGCTATTGAAGCAACGAAAGGGCAAGCGAAATCTGTACTTAATTTCCCAAAAGGCCGGTATGATTTTTGGCCAGACAGCGCTACCGAGACACATTATTATATCTCCAACACCTCCTCCGAAGTAGAATTCCCGGTAAAAAAACAAAGCGTCGGCTTATACCTAAAAGACTTAAAAAATGTGACTTTAGAAGGCAATGGCTCCGTTTTTATCTTTCATGGAAAAATGATTACCTGGGTGATTGATGGGAGCGAAAACATCAGGTTTCAAAATCTATCCATTAATTATGAGCGGCCGGGGATGTCGGAAATGACCTTGCAGGAAATTACACCAACATCGGTTATCGCAAACATTCATCCCGATAGCAAATTTGCCATTGTTAATGGTCGGTTGGAATGGTACGGCGAAAAATGGATAGCTAAAAACCACCATGCGGTACTCTTAAGACCAAGTGCAGGCACCTTATTCTACAGCAATTGGGAAGTTTTTTCTAAAAGTAACGCTGAAAACATAGGCCCACTCAAGGTAAAATTCACAGGAGATTTTTCGAAATTTAAAGCGCAGGCTGGCGATGTGCTAACGGTTAGAGACCGTTATCGCGATTATGTAGGCGCATTTAATAACCGCTCTAAAAATATCAGTCTGCACAACATCAACATGTATTCAATGCATGGTTTGGGTATTGTATCTCAGTTCTCCGAAAACCTGAGTTACGACAGTGTTTTTGTAGCACCTGAACCAGGAAGCGGCCGTGTAATTGCTTCATCGGCTGATGGCATGCATTTTTCGGGTTGCAAAGGACAAATTATCATCAATAATTGCCGGTTTAATGGTTTGCATGATGATCCGGTTAACGTACACGGTACACATTTAAAAATAAGCGAAATTGTATCGCCCAACAGTTTAAAGTTAAAGTTTATGCATCACCAGAGTTATGGATTTAATGCTTTTATACCGGGTGATACGGTAGCTTACCTGAACAGTGCTGCACTTCAGATTTACGCCCAGGGTGTAATTAAAACCGCAAAACTAATTTCGGAAAGAGAAATGCTGGTGGAAATGGAAAAACCTTTTTCCAGTGAATTAAAAATAGATGATGCCCTGGAAAACATCACCTGGACACCATCTGTAAAAATTACAAATTCAAGATTCGAAGGAACGATCTCCAGGGGAACGCTGATTACCACACGACGTAAGGTATTGATCGAAAATAACGTCTATTACCGTACGGGCATGCACGCCATCCTGATTGAAAATGATGCCATGGGCTGGTACGAATCGGGTCCGGTAACCGACGTAACCATCCGCAATAACCAGTTTATCGAATGCGGTTATAACAGTGCACCTGATAGTTATGCCATTAAGATTAACCCCGAAAACCGTGAGTTGGTTAAAAATTATTATGTACACCGTAACATCAGGATCGAAAACAATACCTTTAAACTGTTGGATTATCCTTTATTATCTGCAAAAAGCACCAATGGGCTAACTTTTATCAATAACAAGATCGAAAAGTCAGATTTTATGCCATCAGGTAAAAGCCGTCCGGCATTTAATTTTTTAGCCTGTACAGGCGTGCTGATTAAAGGCAATCAGTTTGGCGGCATCGAAAAGCCCGAGATACGATTGAAGGAAATGCTTAAAAAAGATATTAAATCAGATATTAAATTCGAAAGTCCGGTTACGGTTAAGAATTAAGTTAATTACAGATGATTATTTAGTTTATGTATTTGCAAAAAATAGTTTATTGTTTGAACTATTTTTTTGTTTTATTTACGCCATATGTTATATCCTAATCCAATTAAGATGAGATTTTTTTTGACAACATTTTTTTGTTGTATTGCTACCTTTGTTTTAGCTCAGGAAAATAATGCCCTAAAATTGTGGTATACCAAACCGGCAACGCAATTTGAAGAAGCCCTGCCTTTGGGCAACGGGCGTTTGGGCGCTATGGTATATGGTGGTATCGCTAAAGAACAGATATCATTAAACGAAGCCACTTTATGGTCGGGTGGACCGATTGATGCCGCAAAAATAAATCCCAATGCCAAAAATTATTTGGGACCTATCAGAACAGCACTTTTTTCGGAAGATTATAAAGCGGCCGATTCACTTGCTCATTTTATGCAGGGGCCTTACTCAGAAGCTTTTATGCCCCTTGGTAATCTGTTTTTTAAATTCGATCACGCAGGCGATGCCACTAACTATAAACGGGAGCTGGATATTCAAAATGCGGTATCAAAAGTAAGTTACCAGATTAACCATACCACTTATACCCGCGAAACCTTTGCCTCTCATCCCAATCAGCTGATTATATTTAAATTAACTGCAACTGGGAAAGATAAACTTAGCTTTTCGTGTAATTTCAATAGTAAACTGCTGGCCAGGAGTTTGGTTAAATCGGGTATGTTGATGATGAAAGGTTGGGCACCTGTGCATACCGAACCGAATTACAGAGGAAATATTGCCAATGCAATTGTAAACGATACCACAAATGCGATGCGCTTTGTATCGATGTTAAAGGTTTTAAAAACAGATGGGAAACAAAATTTAACGGATACAACTTTAAGTGTTAATGGCGCTACCGAAGTAATATTGGCGCTTTCTATGGCGACCAGTTATAATGGTATTGATAAAAACCCAGGCTTAGCAGGCAAAGCTGAAAATACTATTGCTGCGGCTTATCTCAATAGCGTGTTAAACAAAAGTTATCCAAGTTTAAAAACGGCGCATCTTAACGATTTCAGGAAATATTTTAACCGTGTTGCCATACAATTGGGCGATACTGAAAATGAAAAATTATCCACAATAGACAGGCTCAATCGATTTGCCACAGGTAAAACCGATAACAGTTTAATTGCCCTTTTTTATCAATACAGCAGGTATTTATTAATCAGTTCTTCCCGTTCAGGTGGCCTTCCTGCTAATTTACAGGGCATCTGGAACGAATCTGTGCGTCCACCTTGGAGCAGTAATTACACCACGAACATTAATGCACAAATGAACTATTGGGGAGCAGAGGCTGCAAATCTTTCGGAAATGCACCAACCCCTGTTAGACTTTATAGACAGATTGGCTAAACCCGGAGCTATAACAGCAAAAAACTTTTATGGTGCTGGCGGCTGGGTATGCCACCACAACAGTAATATGTGGGCAATGACTAACCCTGTGGGCGATAGCGGAGAAGGCGACCCCTGCTGGGCCAACTGGCCAATGGGAGGCACCTGGTTAAGTACCCACTTATGGGAACATTATGCCTTCACCAAAGATGAGGCCTTTCTTAAAAAGCAGGCATATCCCTTAATCAAAGGATCAGTACAGTTTTGTTTAGATTTTTTAACGGCTGATCCTAAAGGCTACCTGGTAACGGCACCATCAACTTCACCTGAGAATGTTTACATCACCGATAAAGGTTACGTTGGTCAAACTTTGTATGGTAGTACTGCAGATATGGCGATGATCAGGGAGTTATTTGCCGATTATTTAAAAACTGCAGCAATATTAAAGCTTGATGTAGCGATGCAAGCCAAAGTAAAGGCGGCAATGGCTAAACTTTATCCATATCAGATTGGCAAAGCCGGAAATTTACAGGAATGGTACCACGACTGGAAAGACAGAGAACCACATCACCGCCATTTATCGCATTTATTTTCGGCATATCCCGGTTATAGTATCACCAGTTCAGAAACACCAAAGCTAGCCGATGCGGTACGTAAATCGCTTGAACTGCGTACAAACGAAGGTACAGGCTGGGCAATTACCTGGCGGATAAATTTATGGGCCAGAATGCAAAATGGAGAACGTGCTTACGATGCGGTGAAAAAATTAATGCGTTTTGTAGGTAAAGATGCTACAGTGAAATACGGTGGCGGCGGTATTTATGCCAATTTATTTGGCGCACATCCGCCATTTCAGATTGACGGAAACTTTGGGGGTGGCGCCGGTATTTCAGAAATGTTATTGCAAAGCCACCAGGGCTATATCGAATTGTTACCCGCACTTCCTGTGGAATGGAAAACAGGATCGGTTAAAGGTTTCGTAACTAGGGGCAATTTTGTAGTAGATATGAATTGGAACGATGGAAAATTAACTGGTGCAAAAATTTTCGCTCCTAAAGGTGGTGTTTGTAAGGTTAAATACCATAACCAATTTAAAGAAATTAAAAC
>NZ_JBWKYI010000049.1:0-19990 GCF_059423705.1 Pedobacter sp. GW460-11-11-14-TSB4 | reverse complement strand
AGAAAAACAAACAGATCTGCGAAAATCTATTGAATCTGCGGGAACATAACTTACACATCTTCTCCCGCTGATGGCGCAGATCACCGCAGAAAAACAAACAGATCTGCGAAAATCTATTGAATCTGCGGGAACATAACTTACACATCTTCTCCCGCTGATTGCGCAGATCACCGCAGAAAAACAAACAGATCTGCGAAAATCTATTAAATCTGCGGGAACATAACTTACGCATCTTGTCCCGCTGATTGCGCAGATCACCGCAGAAAACGGATGGCACATTGCGACCCCATAACATTATGCTGATCATGAAAAAGATCCTAAAATAAATTCAGGATGAAGACCGCCTATCTTATTTTAACCACATTTTACTTACTTTTGCGCTTAAATGAGTTTAAAAAAGAAATTTGCCAGAGAAAGTTTTACCATCATGAATGAATTGGTATTACCAAACGATACCAATACCTTAAATAACCTGATGGGTGGGCGTTTGCTTCACTGGATGGATATTGCAGCGGCAATTTCGGCTCAAAAACACTGTAACCGCATTGTAGTAACCGCTTCGGTTGATAACGTTTCTTTTAAACATCCCATTAAATTAGGCGATGTAATTACCATTGAGGCCAAAGTAACCAGGGCATTTAATACTTCGGTAGAGGTTCGTTTAGATGTTTGGGCAGAGAATATCCCAAGTGGTGCACGCCAGAAAAGTAACGAGGCTTATTATACCTTTGTTGCAGTTGACCAGAGTGCCCGTACCATACCTGTACCAGAACTTATCCCGGAAACGCCCGAAGAAAAGGATTTGTTTGATGGCGCTTTACGTCGCAGGCAATTACGTTTGGTTTTAGGTGGAAAAATGAATCCTGATGATGCCAGCGAACTAAAAGCACTTTTCTTTAAAGCATAATTTTTACATTAAATTCCTTTCTGCTTAGCATGATTGTTTTATTTTAGCGGTTTACCCTACGCTGAAAAATATGACAACTTATACCATTCTTATTATTTTAAGCGGATTAGTTATTTTCTCTTATCTGTTTGATTTAGTGGCAAGTAAGACCAAAATACCATCGGTTTTATTACTACTGCTTTTGGGTATTGGTTTACGTTTACTGGTCGATAACCTGAAGATACAAACCTTCAATTTTCTCTCTATCTTACCCACATTGGGTACTGTAGGGTTGATTTTGATTGTTTTTGAGGGCTCACTTGAACTTAAATACGACCGACATAAAAACAAGATTATCCGCAGTGCTTTTTTCTCTGCTTTAAGTATTTTATTGGGCACTATCGCTGTAATTACCACCATTATTTACCAGATCAGCCACCACGATTTATATACCTGTATTGCAAATGCTATTCCCTTCAGCGTAATCAGTTCGGCTATTGCCATTCCTTCGGCAGCGGCATTAAACAACCACGACAAAGAATTTGTAATTTATGAATCTTCTTTCTCCGATATTTTAGGGATTATCATCTTCAATTTTGCCATTACCAATCATTCGATCACTACATCGGCTTTTATTGGCTTAGGTTTAAGTACCTTCCTGATCCTTTTACTATCGGCCATTGCCTGTGTGGTGTTGCTGTATGTGATGGGACGATTGGTGCATCACATCAAATTCTTTTTAATTATAGCCATCCTGATACTGGTTTATGCCATTGGCCAATCCTACCACCTCTCCTCCCTGGTGTTAATTTTAAGCACGGGCCTGTTCCTGAACAATGCTGATGCCATTGAGAATGCCTGGTTCAGAAGTGTCTTTTTATACAAAAATTTAACGGCCGATTTATCCCAGCTTTATCAGTTATCAGCAGAAAGCGCCTTTATCCTCCGTACTTTTTTCTTCGTGATTTTTGGTTTTACCATGAATATAAGTAGCCTGAACGATAAAATTGTACTGGCCAATGGTTTCTTCATGCTTATATCGATTTACATCATCAGAGTGGTGTTTCTCAAAATATTCAAAAAAGAAAACCTGAGTCCGATTTTATACATTGCACCACGCGGACTCATTAGCATTTTGCTTTATTTTAACCTGCCAGATTCTTTAAAAATACCGGAGGTTGGTACACCATTTTTATTCCTGGTGGTATTGGGATCGAGTATTGTCATGACGCTGGGGATAACCTTGAGTAAAAGAAATAGTGTGGTTCATTAGTTTATTGGTTCCATAGAGCGGAAAAATAATACTTGTTGCCACAGGATAAGACTTTTTGGGAAATTAATCAATCGGTTAATCTACCCCAAACGCAATACGCCCATCGCAATACGCCCTAAGCTCTACTCCAAACGCCAAACGCCCAGCGCAATACGCCCTACTCCAACCGCCTAAGGCTTAAACTTAGCCGAAATGGTTTTTAGCTGGTGCAACTCGGCCAGTACATTTGGATTGGCCTGATAATAAATAGAATAATAACTGAGTTCGTTTAACTTATTTCCATCTGGTTTACGAAAGTTAAAACGTGCAAGATTCGGATTAATGGCATGAATAGGTAGTGCAACAGCATTTGCAAGTACCGTAAAAATGACAGAAAAAAAAGTAGCTGATACATCTTCCTTAAAGGTCGGCTCTTCCTTACCCCATTGATCAACCATTCTACCACTAGCGTCCATTTTATATTCTTCAGACCGGGTTTCACCAATTTTAATAAAACTCATCCCTTCATAGCCTTTTTTAATCGTTCTGATCTGTACGGTTTTAATTTCGCTTACCGGAACCTTGATAAATTCGCCATCATGATTCAGAATGGCATTCACTGAATCAACTTTATATAAAATGCCTTTGTATTTTCCATTTTGTGTTTTAAGAACGGCGATATAGGGTTTTATACTTTGCGCCTGTGCAATGGTAAGGGAGAGGAAAAAGAGAAGTGTAAAATAGATGGTTTTCATATGAGGTATTAAGAACTTATTTAAGTTAATACATTTTTTACTTAATTTAAAGATTTCTGTAACGGTGAGGATTAATTTATTGTATAAAATTCAATATTAATGATGTATACATTTATTTTTTTGGCTCCGGGCAAAGCCTTGCCTCGGCTCGCCGCCGCCGAAGGGCTTTTTCTTTTTGATGTCAAAAAGACCAGCGGAGCTAGCTAGAACGCAGTTAAAAAAATGAAAACAGGTGAAAAAACAAAAAACACCGGCTGAAAATTTTTCTTTCGAAGCTAGTGAGGCGGCTTTTTCAGTGGAGCCCGAAAAATTTGTTAGGCCGGATTTAAGTAGAACGGAGACATAATGCTACGGCCTAGCTATGCGGAAATGCCTAGGTACTACAAGTTACTCATCAACAGACAACTGCAAGATAACATCATTGATAGCGGAGTCGAAATGTTACAAAAAACAGCTCATTAAGGTTTATCAGTATAATAAGCTTTTGAATACTTTTCAAGTTTCTGATACTCGTTTGCAAAAAGACTCGTGTCTTTATTAATTCTGAGCATCATTTTATTGGCTAAAATCTCACAGGCCAATCCATAACCTACACCAGCTACAACCCCGGCAGATGTTATAGTCGCTAAAATAGTCAACTGCGAATCATCAGGAAGGTCGCTCAAAAATGCTGTAGAACCAATAGCGGCCCCGCAAATGGTACCGTACAACAAGCCCTGTGCAGTTGTAAAGCTATTTTTCTTCAAACGAATACTCATGATGTTTTGAGCCTTGATCACCACAGATTTTCCATGATCCATAACCGTAAGTCCTTCACTATTTATTTTCTCCAAAATTCCTTTATGGGTGCCTAAAGAATCCGTTCTTACCTTAACCTGGTAATTGATATATTCCTGCGACCTGCTTTCGCTTACAAACAGGCAGGTAACCAGAATAATGATCGTAGCGATTATTTTAAACTTCATGTTGAGTGCGTTAATATTAAATTGTTAATTGAAAACTGTTAATTGTTAATTGAAAACTGTTAATTGCTAACTGAAAACTGCAAACTGATCAGCTTCCCATTTCCAGAATCTTATCAAATTCTGCTGCTTTTAAGGGCATAACTGATAACCGTCCTTGTCTAACCAACGAAATATCGGTTAAACTAGGTTCAGCCTTAATTTGTTCGAGTGAAACCGGGTTTTTCAGCGTTTCTACAGGAGATAAATCAACCACTACCCAGTTGGCATCATCAGTGGTAGGATCCTGATAAAACTCTTTCACCACTTTTGCAATACCCACCACATTTTTGCCTTCGTTACTGTGGTAAAAAAGCACCAAATCACCCTCTTTCATCGCTTTTAGGTTATTCCGTGCCTGATAATTACGAACGCCATCCCAAAAGGTACGACCATCTTTGTTAAACTTTTCCCAACTGTATTTAAAAGGCTCTGATTTTACTAACCAATATTGCATATTTATATTTATTTAAAGTACTTCAAAGGCGGTTTTTCATTCAATCGTTGACAAAACCGTTGACAAAATATCCGCCTATTTCGTTATATTTGAATAACCAAATATTAAATCTATGAAAACCAAAACTGCTAACAGGTCAGAGAATATTTTCATAAAGGAATGGAACGGTACGGATTTTAATCTTTCTATTCCCACAAAAATAACAAACTCAAACAAACCTTTCATATATTTTTACTGGCCTAACAAATTAAAAGGGGGAAATCTCGACCGAGCACGAAAAGGTGGTGTAGGCGGAATAAATGATACTCGTTTAAAGATAAAGAAAAACGCCCAATTTGCCGTTGACGCCATTACACAATTATTGAGTAAAGGTTGGGACCCGTTTACAAACGAATTTGTTCAGGCAGGTATCAGCATAGATTTAAATGCTTTATCTCCTATCGTAAAATGCTGTAATCACTGGATCAAACATAGAGAAGAACGCTTTGAAGATAAAATGATAGGGAAAACAGCGATCAAAAACAATAAAATAGTTATTGAGCACCTCAAGGATTGGCTTACAAAACATAATTATTTATCCCGGAAAATCGGCAGCTTCACTTCAATAGATATCGACAATTTTTTTGGCTTTAAAACCAAACAGCGTAAGTGGGGGAAAGTAACCTACAATACCTATCGATCAGATTTGAGCACGTTTTTCTCCTACCTGAAGAAATATAAGGTGATTTCTGAAAACCCCGTGGATGACGCGATAAAAAAGTCCACGCACAAAGATAGTTCAAGGTTTATAATTTACGAAGAAGAAGAATTACAAAACATGGAACTCTTGCTCAGGGATGACCCTGCTTATTTCGGGCTTTACGTGGCCTCAAAAATGCTATATTCATACAATATTCGTCCCATTGAAATGACCAGGCTTCAGATCCATGACATAAATTGGAAAAGAAGAATTATCACTCTACCTGCCAACAAAACAAAAAATGATCAGGAAGCAATTTTTGAGTTGAATGAGGAAATGTCCGAACTCTTAAATAAGCTGATACTAAATAAGCCAGAGGCCTACTTTGTTTTTGGCCACAGGTGCAAACCAAGTTCAGAACCGGTAAATGAGCAATACTTTGGGCAAAAATTCAGGGCTTTCAGAACCAAATACAAACTTAGCAAGCATCTGAAATTTTATGCTTTGAAACACAGTTCGAACTTCTATGATCTAGAAGATGGAGCTTCTTTCTATTCTATTATGGAGAAAAACCGACACGCCTCTTTACAGATTACTACTGCATACATAAAACAACGATTACAAAAACGGATTATCCAGCCCACTAAAAACCGAAGATTTTAAGAGTATTAGCTTTAACAAAAATTGATCGTTATTTGAAATAATTGGATTTAATCTTGAATTCTTTTATTGCTTTCTTGACATAGCAACTGAAAATTTAAACATTTGAGCTACGATAGAGAGAAACAACGTTAAATTGACCAACTTTGGTGCCCCATATTGAAGAATACTATTAAAATCTATTTCTTTGGCAGGGCAGTAACTCCAGAAATATTCAATAACGGCAATCCTTGAATCAGAAGCTGATACTAAGACTATTCTTTTACCAAAATTAGCTTACCGTGATCGCCATTGCACTTATAAATAAAGGGTTTGTTCTTTTCTTTAAGAAGAGTAATTATTTTAGGCCAGATATTCAAGATAATTAAAGAAAGATCAAAAAAATCATAGTATTTATCCTTGGGAAATTTTAGTGCGATCACCCTGAAACCATTTTCAAAAAGAATTTCTGTAACTGGCTCAACCCCTTTTCTATGTTTATCTACCCTAAATAAGATCGGATTAACCAACTCCTGATCATTAACTGCGCTATCGTAAAAGGAAACCTTACATAATGCGGAAGAATCCAGTTGCTGGATGAGTTTTATTGCCTCAACAAGGTTTTTAGGATAATGTCTGTCAAAAAGAATATCCATATTAATTCATGTAAGCTACAGCCGCCATTACCTCTTCTTGAGTCAAATCATATTGCTCTTTTAAAATATCAAGGGACCCAGGATTATGTTTATAACTTGAGGCTACTATATCAACAGGAACTTCCTTATTGACAATAACCGGTTTACCCAATCCAATTTTTGGATCAATAACAACCATATTGTTACCACGGGACGGCATCATTTTTTCAGCAATATCATTATTAAAGATAATGTCTCTAAAAAATAAAGCAATCAAATCGATATTAATTTGGCTTGTCCCATCCAGAGTCACTTTAACACCATCATCAAACTCCCAGACGATATCATTACCTGAAACCTTTAGACTTTTATTGACATTGTTTGTTGCAAAGGGATATATCTTTCCGGTTTTTGTACTCAAATCAGCTCTGGCCTTCAGGATCCTTTTGAGAGAGATGCCATTATCTCGCAAAGTACCAATTACCACCAATTCGATCAGACCATGAAAACTAATTCTGGTTTCACCAGTTGAGGACGTCTTATTGCCCACACCCTCATAATGGGCTTTTTCAAGCTCTTTAAACCATGAGGTCACCTTTTGCGAAGAAAATCTTGTTATCATAGCAGTTTCCCAGATGCTATAAATCCCTTGATGGAGACTCAAATCTATCATTTCTGTTTTAATCTTTAATACTGGTAAAGCAATATTATGAAAATTATCATAAGCTTGCTCAATAAATTTTTTGGTCCGGTATTCACCATAATTTCGATTTTCCCTGTCCTTTAGCACTCTGAAAGTCTCTCCGGGAAAATCAGCTCCATAAACATCCTGAGGATCAACAACATACTTCAACTCTCGCTGCGACAAGCCGTATATTTTGGCATAGATTACATCAATTTCAGCTTTGAGAACAGCTCTTCTCTGCTCATTCCAAATAAAAGGTGGTAAAGGACAACCGTTAATAAGGGATTCATTCTCTTCTGACATTAGCTTCTGATCACCAAACGATCTGTTATCCTCCCATTGCTGTTCAACTTTTTCCTTAAGCTCCTTTCCAGCATCTCGCCAAAAATCATCAGCGAAGCCCTTAATATCCCACGCGGTGTAGATAAGTTCCATACATCTTGGGGCAATATAATAAAGATCTTCAGGGGAATATAAATGTGGTGGGATAACTGGGGTTTGCTTTAATAAGCCCCAATTAAAATGCAAACCACTAACTTTTTGACGAACAAAATAATCATACACTATGGAATTTAAATTAGCGACCAATAAATACCCAGGCAAAGATTTTTCGAAACCGATACCCGGAGAGGATCTCGAGGCCAAGACTTTAGGCACAGCCGAAGCCACTGAAGTCCGTTCGTTTGTTGCATTGGTCACATCTCTCCACAAAACAAAATAATTTGAATCATAGTCCTTGTACTTAGAAAAAAGCAACTCTTTGAGTTCTGCTTTGGCATAATAACGCACAGCGATTTGTGAATCAGGATTCATCTTTTCTTCTACTGACAGTTGTAACGAAGTACCGTTTTCAATTGCCAGATTAGTTTGATCTTTGAAGGTAGAAAAACGATGATCCATTTGCCAAAACAATTTAGCCTCGTAGATTGGCACCTGATAAACATTAGTATCCCGAAGATGAACCATTTCAATTTCATTCTGATGGTCACCTAAATCTACCAACCGAATGTAATAAGCACCCCAGGGATTTTGTTTTTCAACATCATTTATAAACACACCCATCCGGTTGTAAACCGCTTTTGATAATTCAGCATCAACACTGGTTCTAAATACAGGACAAGTTTTGGTATTGGGATTTAGCCTGAAAAAATCAGTTTTATCAAGGTTAAATATTCTGAGTTTATCTTTTAAATGACTTATTTTGGTAAGAAAGAACCCAAAGTTTATTTTCTGTTTACCGATATCTGTTCCAGCAAGGGTCAGCAAACAGAACTTGTACATTCGGTGTACACTCGGAAAAATTGCCTCTTTGTTTTCAAAATCAAATAAGCTCACCAGACAGTTCTGCTCAACCATTTCTGAAAAGAAGGCTTTATTACTGTCATCGGTAGCAATTCCTGTTGGCACTATAATCCCCACTCTTCCACTTTCATGAATTAATGAGCGGGCGAGCTCTGAGAAAACAGAATAGGTGTTGATATCACCTACGGCAGTTAAGTTATAACGACCACTGAAACGTAAAAATTTACCCACGCTCTCAGAATCGTGTACAGCTCCCTCAAAAGCTTTAAAAAGAGTGGGGTTTAATTCCTTCAATTCTTTAATCATTCTTGTTCTCGCTGAACCGTTGGCTGCATTAGCAATTGCACTATCACGTGTAGCAAAATACTCCTCTTTCTGCAATTTAATACGTTCCCAAGGCGGATTTCCGAGTATGACATCAAAACCACCATTTTCGAACACATCCGGAAACTCTAAAGGCCAGTGAAAGAATTTATGCTGGGCAGATAACTCTGTAGCCATTTTTAAGGTAGATTCATCAATGCCTTGGGGATTCCTTAAAAAATCCAGTAAGGACTCGCTCAAAGGAGCAGCAAGCTTGTTTTCCTGTGTGTAGTTAAAAAAGAAAGCAGCCGTCCAGATATCACAGGCAAGGCGATCTTTTTCCCAGGTAGAATTACTACGCAGTGAATAAAATAAGTTTTTCACCAAACGCACTGCCGCCACATCGTCCTGATCAATATCTTCTAGATCATGAAATTCATTACTAAAATTATGATACTCCTCTACAACATTTGCTTTACCAAATAAATCATATTGCTGCATCTTTTTGAAAGATGCATTTGCTTTCTTTAGTTCCCTGCAAACCTCTTTATCATCGCCAGTAACAAAAGCAAAAGCCTCATCTGGAATTCCTTTGGAAAGAACCGAGAAATCTTTTACACCTACCAGGCTGTTACCATTCCGAATCTTATGGTCTAAAAAGCTCAAAGGTTTCCCACAGTTGTGCCCTTCAAGCCAAAGTGCAAGTTTACACAGCTCAACAGCATCAGGATTCATATCGACCCCATATACACAATGCTGTATCGCATCCCTAAGACATTTTTGGTATACCGGTTTTGAGGGATTCTCATCACCACTATGTAGTCTCGCCATATACCAGGCTATAGTTCTGGCTGCAGCTAATAGCATATGACCACTACCAACGGCGCTATCACAGACCTTTAAAGCTAATAATGCTTCAATTTTCGCCTCTTTATTCTGAGCTGTATTTATTTTTTTTTCAATGACAGGAATTAAAGCGGAATTGATGAGCTCATTAACCAGTTCAGGCCTGGTGTAATATGAGCCGGTAGTTTTTCTATCCGTTCCCCCAAGGAATTTAAAAAAAATGTTAGCTGGATTAGCAGCATCCAGATTCTCTACTACAGGATGGAGTTCTAGCAAACCCTCGTAAACTGAACCAAGTTCTTCAACATCTAAAGACCTGTAGTTTATGCTCACTAAAAAATCATTCTCATCTCTAAACTCGTTCAGATTACTTATACATTCTAATAGTAGTTTGTTGTTAATTGAACTGCCCTGTAGCATGGCAATACCTTCACTATTAAAAAGGTCCCCGTCGAGCGGAAGAATACCGAGCGTCATCCCGTTGCCTTCTCCCTCAAAAAGCCTAAAAGTGTTAACAAGTCCTTGCCAAAGATCCTGGTACTGCGTTTCATAAGCATGACGCTTTTCTGAAAATTCCCGAATTCTGGCGATACTATAAAATTGCCAGTAAATATCTTTTAATCTTAGTGTTTTTTCAGATTTATCCTCTGCATCAAATACCAATCCACGCTCTTCGGTGACCATTAAAAATAGCAAGCGATAAATCACCCTTAAGAGCTGGCGATAATAATCTGCCGCAGTAAAACGGTTAAATAACAATGCTTCCCGTAATTGCTCGTTGTCGGGATGCTTTAAAAAGCCATGACCAAGCGCTTCAAGTGATTTTTTTACGGCTTTGCTCAACCCATTTCTAATCCTGTTACCCGTTTCAATACTTTCAAGAAAATATGACTGCAATAAACATTGATCTGCATCCTGTTTATACACTGGAAATCTTGAGGCGTGTATAAGCCTGTAAAGCAACGTAAATTCACTATACTTATCCTCCTCGAGCATGCGCCTAAGATCAAATTCCACATAAGTCAATTTAATCAAATGCCCTGTATCTCGCATTAATCTGACATACAATCCGTTGGCAGCAATACCAAACAGATGTTCCGTAACATTCAAATACTCCTGCATGGTTCCGTGAGGGGAATACCTGGAGGTGCCGCCACTGGTTTTAATATCAAGGGTACTTTTATTGGGGTTTGCAGGCTCTGTAAAACCAACAATATGCACAGGCAGGCCATCTAGGTTTTCGGCTGTATGGCTAATGAAATAATTTTGACCATTGTCTCCAACTAAAGACATTCGCTGATCACGCAATTCAAAGCCTAGTGAATCAAAAAAATTCCTCATCCACTTTCTAGTCAAAGTAGTCCCATAGGGATCACTATCCGGTAATTTTTGCGATTTGGCCTGAAATTGTGCCCAGTCAAGTTTTATCCTACTCCAGGCATATTCAATCTCACTTCTAAGGTTGCTTCCACCGTCAATTTTAAAATCTACCTGAGCCTGACCGTGAATATCTGCAGATTCAATCTTTTTAAGGACATCTTCAGAAAGAAGATTGCCGTGTACGTTAATGCTAGAATAATTCATTCAGTTTCAATCCTCAAATCTACCAATATTGTTATAATATTTATGCTCATTTGCTGATTTCTGGTAAAAGCACATATACCCCAAGAACATCCATAGGAAGAACCGGTTCAACGACTTTATATTTACTCCCACTCACCAGCTTTCTGAATTTAGCATGGCTTTCTACAAGTTTATTTGCGCGCTGAAGTGCAACCCCATCAGTCCTGGCCCTGAAAGCTTCTTCATTACTCATCCAATTCACCTCCTCCTCCAACCAGTAAAGCTGTTCGGCCAAAGCCATATTTTGCGTAGCTTTTGCATTCATCAGTAAAACGAGAGCATCATCTTTATCGAAGTATTTTCCGGCCTCAATGCTTCCTTTATATCCCCAAAGCCACATTTCCTCTGCAACAATCTGTTTGGCTGAAGGCTGTTCCATGATCACATTACGGACCCTAAACTGAAAAAGTACTGTTCGCTCAGCCACTGCGGAGGTTATGATAACCGCTGTTCGAGAAGCGCGATTAGTTTGTGAACCATTTAAAGCATCGTGGATAATCACCTGTGCAATCGCTTCAGTTAAGGGATGATTTCTTCCAATATATAAATAGCCGAAAGGTGTTGGAGAAAGAAAACAAATTTTAATTAAAATTTTGTCGGGGACTAACAACCTGAGGCGAATGGGTAAATTTGTGGTATGCAAATTATAGCCATCGTTAACCACATCCAACTGCACGCCCATAAATCTTAATGCCTCTACAACGAAAGATTCCACAGCTTTAACATCACCAATGGCCTCATCAACATCTTTTAGATCCTGTTCAATTTCAGAAGCAGCAATGCTGTTCTGTGCAAAGATACTTCTGGATAGCATCTCTCTTTTTTCAGCCTCCTCAAAAGCCTTTGCTACTTTATTTTTTTCGGCGGTAATCTCATCAGCCTCAAAAATCGAAAGTTGGTGAGACAATTGCTTAATTTTTACCTGGGGTTTAAGTAAAATGGCATTAGTCACCGCCTCCATCACCGATGCGCTATTTTCTGGGAAGGGAATAGAAATCCCTGTTTCCTTTCTAATTTCTTTTGCCTTTCTCAATAGCACGTCAAGAACCACCCCATCAATAGGATTATTACTCCCATAAAGTAAAATAACCTCAACCATCGAAGCTCTTTGGCCAAAACGGTCGATACGACCTTCTCGCTGCTCCAACCGGTTCGGATTCCATGGAAGATCATAATGTAAAAGACAATTGAAACCATCCTGGAGGTTAATTCCCTCACTTAAACAGTCTGTAGCAATAAGCAAACGATTTGTTGCAACATTCATTTCCGCAATCTTTTCTCTTCTCATTTCATCGTTGAGCTCACTAGTCACTATCTCAATTTGCAATCCCTTATAGTTCTTACCTTTGAAATATTCCTTACAAATTTTACCCAAATAATTAGCAGTTTGAATGTATCGACAAAAAATAATCGGATTCAAGCCATTTTGTAAGAGCTGTTTTACCTGCGCTACAGCTTCCCTAGCCTTGGAATCACCTTCCAAAGTAGATAATTCAAGAAGACGTTTAGCATAACGCATCAATTTTCTAGATTCCGGATCACTCACCTCAAAAACACTATTTAACTGCAATGGCAAATTATCATCTTGACTAAAATCTGTATCTAATACATTTTCACTTCCCTCCGGATAATCAATAAACTCATCAAGCGCTTCGCTTAACTGCCGCTTACGTGCCTTTTTCTCAAGCATGGATATACCTGCAGCCGGACTGCTCATCACACCACGCAAAAGGGAAAGAGCATCCCAGTAACTGTATCGCTGTTTTCTCGAATCGGCGGCATTGGATAAAACAAGCTCCCTAGCGTAAGATAAGATATCATTAAACACCTCGCCATAAGCCTGCCCAATCTGGTAATCCTTATCAACAGATAATCTTTGTGGAAAAACTGTTCTTTCATCCATCCACTGGAGTACATCACTGCGTCTACGCTGAATAAAACAACTAGCCAGTTCCTTTTTCATCGCTGGATCGGAATCAACAATGCTGTGCCTTTCGAACTCCGATTTAAGTAAACCTAGAAGAGACTGAAACTCCACTTGTTTCCCGCTGTGAGGGGTAGCGGTAAGCAGCACCAGATGTTGATCCACTTTGGAGGCAAGATCATGTAATAAATGGTAGCGCAGTTGCTGCGACTGATTAGCGCCGGCAGGCTTTGCACAGGAGTGCGCCTCATCTACTATTATAAATTCTGGGCAATGATCTATAAACACTTGACGCTTATTTCCAGCCTTTATGTAATCGATAGATATAATCTGAAATGGGAAAGCCCGGAAAATATTTTCATGCGCTCTAAGTTGCCTGTCTAATGCACTAACTGTTCCGGAACGGATAATAACAGCTTGAATTCCAAACTTTGATTTCAACTCATCCTGCCACTGATCACATAGATGCGGCAGGCAAAGCACCGCAAAACCTTTGATTTCTTTACGTTCATAAAGTTCTCTTGCAATTAAAAGCGCTTCAATTGTTTTACCAATACCTACATCATCAGCAATTAGCAGCCTAGTGAGCTTCTGTCTCAAGGCCATGATTAATGGCACCATCTGATATGATCTTGGCCTGAAAGACAATTTACCTAAGGATCGAAATGGTCCGGCAGCATTCCTGAAAGAAAGACGGGAAGCATTATAAAGAAGCTTTGCCGAAGAAAAGTCACCTAAATCAGCACCTGATGGTTTAACAAAATTGTAGGACACAGGCACGTCACTTTGGTTAGCCAAAGGCTTATAAATTCCCGTAATTTCATCATCAGTTCCTCCCAAAGGCTTGACCAAAAATACATCACTATCTTCAGATGGCATTACTATCCATGGGCGGTTTCTCAGCCTAACCAGACTTCCCGGTTTAAAATCAAAAATCATCTCTAAATATCGTTTTATTTTGAATGTATCTTGCCAAATCCTCCTTCGTACAATTACCTATAGCAATGCACATCAATTCAGGATAGATCTCATCATCACTCGCGGTTAATTCATAGCCATTAATTCTCAGGAAAGTATAAAGACTTAAAAAGCCTACTCGTTTATTTCCATCGGAAAAAGGTTGATTCTGGGAAATATGAAAAAAATAAGCAGCAGCCATCATAAAAACATTTTCATGTAAATAAATACCGTCAAAAGTTGCTTGAGGTTGTGCGATCGCCGATAAAAATAATGCTTCATTATTTAGTTCCGCTTCTCCTCCTTCATCGCGAATAATATTAGCATGAAGCTGAAGAATTTGTTCAGCGGTCAAGAAGATCGGCTCCCTCATTGTCCCAGCTTTTTCAAAGTCTGTGAATATTTGGATTTTGCCTCCAGATATATTTCATTGAGATCAAGGGCTTTTTGGGGCGATGGTGCATGTACGATTTTGAAAATATCTGGACGTCTTGCAACAAAAGCAGCTAAATCGTCGTCATAGCGCCAAACCAATACCTGATAGCCTGCCTGTTTTAATGTTTCCCTTTTCAGCTTATCGTCATTAACGACAACACTGTTATCATGAGGTGTTCCATCGCAAAAAATAAGTACGTTAGGATGGTACATAAAATCAGGACGGACAAACATATCCTTAACCAAGGGTTGTGCTTGATCGGGTAATTTAAGGCCCTTGTTAAAGAGAAACCTCAAGAAGCGCTGTTCCGTTACACTATTCTCATCAGCACTCTTAGCTAAAAAATTATATTGTTGTTCATAATTGTCAAATAGGTTATTTGAGAGTATTTCCAAATTGGTTTTTTTTAACAGCGATAAACCGTCCCGAATGAGGTTTCTATCGATCTGACTATGATATGACTGGTTAAAATAACTTAAAAGATCATCATAAGTTGCCGGAGTAAGCTCACCTTCCTGTTCTAGGTCATTTTTGAAGAAACACAAACGATAAGCTTCATCAATTAAATTATTGAAAACCCTAGGGTTATCAATAATTTGGGACAGCACACCCAAACTACCTTCAGCTGACTCATAAATTAGAATATTAGGTGCATTGATGTCCCCCATAACCGTAGCCCCGATTTCGTTCGCTTCTACTTGAAAATATCGTTCAATTGCACCCTTTAGTGCATACATAAAAGTGATCACCCCATTGCCCTCACCTTTCAGGCCCAGAGCTAGAACAGGTTGCAAATAAATTGCATTCGCGGTATCTGAGGTAAAAAGCTTGACATTTTTAACTTCATCCAAATGCGCATGTTCCTCCTGTTGCTTTTTATTCTGCCAATAACCATTTTGCAAATTAATTGTAAAACCATTATCTCTAGACGCTCGCCACTTCAAGTTCAATTTAAAGATCCTACAGGCAGGAATATAATGGACATGCAATAAATCCTCTCCACCAATCTTAACGAGTCCTTTTATGGTATTTTCAAAACCACCATCCACTGAAAAATAAGTTTGAATGTCATAACCTTTGCGTGTGCGCTCTTCTTCCTGGCAGGTAATTCGCTGCATTTCGTAGGCACGTGTCTCACCCATTTCAATTAATGTCGTGTGAACATCCTTGTTCGCATCCAGCACAAGAGGCTCATTTACAATAGGATCTACTTCATAACCATATTGATCATTATAAAGAAAATATCCAGATTTCGGTGCGATTTTGGCTTTTTGTAATTTCAGTTCCGATTCAGAAAGTAAAATCCTGTCGATACGATACTTTGCGCCATCATGGTAAATAACATTTCTAGGACCAAATTCACTCAACGCTACAAATTTTGGTCTGGAAATAAATTCACCTCCCTGATCCTCGTTTTCCATGAAAGACCTGATTGGCAAACGTGTAAAATTGTAGCCAGGTAAAAAACCCTCGGCTGCAAGGTATCTGTAAGGATAGAACTCTGATTGATCCGTAATCGAATTACCTGTTTTATTTAATAGTAGATCACGTTGTCTCTCGCCTTGACGCAAACTTCTGTAAGCCTCTTTTTTCTTCTGGTGATCATCAGCATACACCCTATTCTCAATAATATTTGTGGCCTCCTTAATTTGACCTTGAGCAGTACGATAGAGTATTCGCCAGCGGTTAAGAGCAGCATCCAAAGCCAGTTCAAACCCATCTATGTTCTGCAAAATCCATGAATCGGTAAACCATGCGGGTTTTCTTTTTTCAACTTCATGAACAAAATAGCTATCGGCAACTACCTTTTTAAAAGTTGAGAGAATATCCTGTTTCTCTAATGAAGTGAGTTTGATTGATTCAAGGATCTCATCCTTCATTGGTAAAATCTCAACATTTGATGTATCCACAATATCACCAATAGATAATTTTAAATCACTTAATGCATGTCTGGTTAATACTGAGGCGTAGAGATGACTCTTTAGTAAATCCTGGTTTAGCAAATCTATACGCGGGGCCGTAACTTTACCTGCGACCATATCTGCCGCATGCTTGAAATAGTGCCTATCATGTGCACTAAAATTAGAGCAATACACCATCACTAATGCTGCCTGACCGCTCCGTCCGGCCCGTCCGCTGCGCTGTGCATAATTTGCAGGCGATGGAGGCACGTTCCTCATATGAACAATGGAAAGGTCAGCTATATCAATTCCTAGTTCCATCGTAGGTGAACAGAATAACGCTGATATCTCACCAGACCGAAATTCTCTTTCTCGCAATTTTCTTTTTTCATTGGAAATCTGCCCGGTATGTTCTCTGCCCTCAATTGGCTTTAAATTATGGAAATCAGTTCTATAAAAACGCTGAAAATACTGGTTAGGCTTGAGCATTATTGGTTTATAGGAACGTACACGCACTAGATCCTGAGCAAGAGATTTCCCATCCCCGGCTTGCCATAAAATCATATCTGCTTTGAGCTGATAAACATTTACCATGTTTCCATTTTCAGCCTTAAGTTTCTTCGAAGAAAGCCAGCCTCCCTGAATGCTTAAGAAATCAAACAGGTTGTAAACCAATTCATCATAATCTGCTCGTTTGGGTAACTTAATTTCATGTGCATTTGCAGTCCTCTTGATATACCTGGCTAGCAAACTCTGTGCACCCCCACTTTCTGAGGCATGCCCCCTTGATGTGGAGCTGAGTTTCTCCAAACGTATAAAGACTGGAAGGTCCAGCCTTTCATTATCATCCAGAGTCCATGGCGCACGCAATTTTTCCTTTATTCTTTTTGCATTCTGAACTATTACCCCAGCATCCAGCATTGAAAAGCTTAGAGCATACGCTTTTCTAAAAAAGTCAAATAGTTGGGTCAAAAATTCCTCGCGCTCTTCAGCCGACATTGATGCCAAAAGTTTATTACTTTGCCATAAGCTATTATCAGCAGCAGATTCATTGACATACTTGTAGCCAATTTTCAGCAAACCACACTGTTCAAGATTCGGCAACACAACACGCCAGCTCCTTTTGAGATCCTGCAAGACCCGATAGGTTATAAAATCTTTAAAAGCATCCTCATTTTCCTTCTTTGGACCAGGAAAATCGGCCGGATATTTAGCAAACTGATACTGGGATATACTCAAAGCATCAAAAATGCGCTCAGCGATATTCGTATAGTCCAACACATTATACCTATTTAAAGCCTCTGCAATGGCCGAGCGCAGCTGTCCGACCTTAATAAAATCATTAAAATGACCGGCCTGAAGAGAAGCATCCTGGCGATTATCAGTAAAACTCAATAATTTCTGCTGTCTTGCGGGCTCATCAAATGCTTTGAGTTGTAATATCGTTTCAAAAGAAAGTACCGTGGTTGCCGTACTTCGCCCCTCTCCACCCAACTTCATCACCTTCATATATTCTCCAGACTGGGATTCATATATTATTCCTGATGAAGGGTCCAGCATTAAGGGAGCAGGAATAAACCACCCTTCAAAACCAAGATTTTCATTTGAGGAAAAGTTACCCTGTTTATCAAAGAATATTCTCTTAGGCAATCTTTTTTCTCTGTCAGATTTCAATCTAGCTAAACCATCCTTACGGACAGGTTGAAACCATGACTCTGGAAGATCATTACTATCCCGTTCTAAGTCCCAAATCAGTTCATCATCATCCTCATGCTGAATAAACAAATAGCCTTCCTCCGAACTGCCTTCGCTCTCCTCATCAAAGACATCATAAAATTCATTAGGTTGAATCTTTTGCACCGATTTTTCTAGCCTGACACAATAAAACTCATGCCCGGAAGAGCGACTAAAAACCAAAGGAAAAACCTTAACATCTTTATTTTCTGCATATAGTCCAGCATCCATAAAAAATTTCCTTGATTGCTGATCACCCAGTGTGCTGTAAACGGAGCCTGTTTGTGCAATGAACTGGTGAATGCGATAAGGTAAATAGTTTTTTCTTTTTTCAGCACCTTGATTTGAATTCAATAGGTTTGCCCACTCCAAGAGTTCTTCCAAATGCTTTAAAGTTTTACTTGGAGGTAAATCAGTTACTTCGGCTAGTAAGCTACTGATGGCCGCAATCGTTGTAGGTTTCCGGCGCACATACCTTTCTTCTTTCTGTAACAATGCAATATTCTCTTCAATCCAAATTGCTGTCGGATGTACTTCAAAATATTCACCTCCCTTTGCAAAATCAATTTTGGCAATAGCAGCCTCTTTGAGTTCTTTAGAGTTAGGTACTATACCTGAAATACTCCTTATTAAATATTCATTTACAATTTGTTCAACAGAAATAGCTGATCCAAAAATAGTAGTAGCTACATTTGCGACTGCTTGCTTTTGTTCATAAAGCGAAATGGCATCATCAGAAACCATTGTTGCTGATGTGCCGATGCATATTATCCTATCTTGTGTGGCAGCTGATTTAATTCTTCTAATCAGTACCGAAACATCAGAGCCCTGACGTCCTCGGTAGGTGTGAAGTTCATCAAAAACCAAGTATTTCATGTTGGCAAGTATATTTCCCCTGATTTCAGAATCCTTCCCCCCCCTTGTCATCATCAACTCTAACATCATGTAGTTAGTTAACAGAATATGAGGTGGATTTTTCCGTATCTCATCACGTTCTGTCTCGTCCTCTTGACCTGTATACTGTTTGTAACGAATAGGAAAACGAACCGGCGTGAGTTCCTGCAACTCTTTAATAATATCTTCAGGCCGCTTTCCATCCTTATTTATTTTTTCGTACACATTTCCCTCAAGATAACTGATTTCAAACTTTTGAAGTTCCTGAAACTGTGAGTTAATAAGTGCATTCATAGGATAAACAACGATACCCTGGACCCGTCCGTCTACTGTCCTTTCCATGTTTAATACATGATTGAATATCGTCGCGATATACGTTAGAGACTTTCCTGAACCTGTGCCAGAAGTCACTACAAACTCTTTGTCTTCAACGCCTAACAGAATAGCTTCCTGCTGGTGACGATGTAGCCGATAGCCTTTGAAGATGTCTTTCATTTTCTGGTGAATCCGTCCTTGAACAACCAGTTCTTCAAGTTCAACACCAGGCTCAAACGTAGGATTAAATTGAATCAAAGGCTCGGGCCAAAGCTTGCCACTGCTAATTTCCCCCTCAACAAATGTATTAAGATCTTTATCTTTAATGTTTAAAAAACTCTGAATGTAATCTTTATAATTACCTATTAGTTTTTTATGAAAATTTAGAATATCCATGTATGGTACTTGTCCAGCGTGAGCGTTGTCATCTTGTTAAAAAGAAAATACGACCAATACCCAGATAACAACCGGGATTTTTAGCCTAATTTCAAATATATAAATTTAAACATTAAACCGGAGAAGGTTAAAAAGTAATTATACTTTACTATCCGATTTTAACCTCCGAAAATTTTCAGTGGTAAGACTCAAAAAATAGTCAAAACGAATCTTTGCTAGCCTAATTTATTCTTTTCTGGCGAGCAATCTTTTAGCCCAGGAGGAACATTGTTGAGCAATAACAAGCTTGTTGTTGTGTATTTCAGTGAAAGTGACCCCTCTGTTTCGGGCCAAACTGGCCACCAATTTGGTTACCGGATCATGCACATCT
>NZ_JBWKYI010000048.1:0-20523 GCF_059423705.1 Pedobacter sp. GW460-11-11-14-TSB4 | reverse complement strand
AAATATATATGATAAATTATGTTAAAATTTAGAATATAATTTGGTTATGTTTGTATTCTCAAATACCTTTAACACCATATGGCATCTGAATTAGATAAAATTGACTTTAAAATTTTAAGAATTCTTCAAGAAAACGGAAGAATTACCAACTTGCTTTTATCGCAGGAAATTGGTTTATCACCGGCACCAACTTTAGAACGTGTGCGCAAGCTTGAAATGGCAGGATATATTAAAAGTTATCATGCATTGGTAGATGAAGAAAAACTAGGTTTAGGTATCAAAACCTTTATTCAGATTCAACTCGATTTTCATAAAAATAATACCATCCAGATCTTTTTGGATGAAGTAAATCAAATTAAAGAAATCACAGAGTGTCACCATGTTACTGGTCAGGCCGATTTTTTGCTAAAGGTTTATGTAAAAGACATTAAAGCGTACGAACGTTTAATTATGGATAAAATCAGTAAGATTTCTGTGGTTAAAACTTTCCAAACGATGATGATCATGTCGACCACAAAGAAAGAACCGATTGTGCCTTTGGAGTATTAAACCCAAATCCTTGAAAGAGACTTTAAACACAATCGATTTCGCGATTCCGATTTTTGATTAAAATGTTTTTTGCCTGGAGCTAATTAGAACGGTCGTCATCTTGACTGTAGCGTAGTCTTGAACTTTTTGTAGAAAGATCTAAATAGATTTAGCTTCGCTGAGCACTACGTGGTTCTCGACTGCGTTGCACTTCGCTCGAAATGACGATTTTTTTATATAAATCCGTCACCCTGAATTTATTTCAGGGTCTTTATATCAAGAAAGATGCTGAAATGAATTCAGCATGACGATACGATATTCAATATTACGCTATTAATAATTCCTGAAATTTCCTCAGCATTTTGATAAACCATAAAATGGGTACCATTTTCGATGATAAAATCTGGTTGTGCTGTTTTAGCATATAAAATTTTATCGTTGGTGCCGTGAATATGGTAAATTCCATTTGGTTTAATTGTATTCCTCCAGCTTAAAATACTCCCGATGGCCCATTTCAAAAAATGAGGATCAGTGTCTTTTATAATTTTGCTTAGCAAAGTTTTCTCATTGCTCGATCGCGTACCGAAGTAGTAATGCTGAGTAAGTTTATTTGAAGATTTTAAGAGTTTTGCAGGGATAAGCTTCAATAAGCCTAACTGGCCTGCAAAACGATAAAGTGTTGGCAACTGGGCTGCTAACATGGTGCTCGATATTATTATTGTTGTTACGGGCTTTAATATTTTAGCAATTTCTACTGCAATCATCCCACCAAAAGAAACACCTACCAAGGCAAAAGGCTGGCTTAAGTCTATAACGCTACTTAGTCGTTGAGCATATGAAGCTAATGATTCGTCTTTATTTGGGGTTATCCAATTTACATGAATGATATTGATCTTTTCATCCAGCTTTAGCTTAGAAAAAATTCTTTTATCGGCACCTAAACCGCTGATAAAATAAGTGTTCATCAGGCCGGTAAGTTCCAGTCGATAGGTGTTAAATTGTTCTGTACTAAAAGCTGATTTGCTTTGGAAAAATGTTTCGATCCGAAGAAACCATTGTAAGCCGAAAAAGGCGATGGATGGGCAGCGGTAAGCACATAATGTTTTTTCTGATCGATTAAAGCCGCTTTTTGCTGTGCATATTTACCCCATAACAGAAATACGATATGTTCGCGTTTTTGAGATAAAGCCTTAATAATTTCATCAGTAAAAATTTCCCAGCCGCGGTTTTGATGCGAGCCTGCTTCTGAAGCACGAACGGTTAAAGTAGCGTTTAACAATAATACGCCTTGCTCTGCCCAGTGTGTTAAATGCCCGTGGTTTGGTGTTTTAAAACCTTCAATATCCGTTTCCAGCTCCTTATAAATGTTTTTTAGTGATGGCGGAACCGCAACACCGCGTTGCACTGAAAAGGATAGGCCGTGTGCCTGGCCAACACCATGATAGGGATCCTGACCTAAAATGACAACCTTTACCTTGTCAAATGGTGTGGTGTTTAATGCATTGAAAATATCAGTGCCTTTTGGATAAACCATTGCACCATTGTTTTTTTCCTCCTGTAAAAAAGACTTAATGCTTTTCATGTAGTCTTTTTCAAATTCTTCTTCTAAAACGGCTAACCAACCTGGTTCTAATGCTGCAGACATGTTTTTTGATGTAAGATGTGTGATGTAATATGGTTGATGGTTTAATAATTTATGGGCAATGGTTGGTGTCAGTCAGGTGATAGGCTATTATTCATCAACCATTAAACGATGATCCCGTAAGTATTAAGCCCTCAGGTTCTGAACTCCTAGGCTATCAACTATGGACCATTAAACTATGAACCAAAATTATCTCAAAAAGTTTAAGATTTTTTCTTGTAAATAGCTAACAAATCACCTTCAAGGGTTGTTTTCGCACCCTCTATAATTCTCCCCAGTTCTTTTCCTTTTTTATCCAAAACAATAAAAGTTGGTACCCTAACAATATCCAGACCATCTATAATACCGTTTTCAGCTTTTTTATTTCCGTCAACCGCAATAATTTCTACGTTTTTCTCTTTAAAGTGTAAGGCGTCTAAAATTTTAAAAAAGTTTGGAACGTTTGCTTTACTGTCGCCACACCAGGTGCCTAAAACAATTTTGATTTTTTCGTTTTTAACCAGTTTTTTCAGTTCAATCAGGGTAGCTGCATCCGGTACATATGCTGCGTAAAGTGGATCGTACATTTCTTTGAACTCAGGAAAGGTTGTAATGCCCTCACGTGTACAAGTATTAATTAATATGTCTTTGTTGTGGACTTGATCGTGTATTTTTTTATTAACATCTTGTGCAGAAACATTCATTGCAAGTACGATTAGGGTTATAGATAAGAGGATTTTCATATTTACGAGATGGTTTTTTTGAGCTTTTAAATTTTTAATGAAATTATTGTTTTAAAATCTAATTTCTGCCATTTAAACACGATATTTGCAAAAAAAAATAATTAGAATAAAATTTATGCCAAATATTATCAGATTAATTGCGGGGTTTGCTTTACTGGGTGGCGCAGTAGCTTTGTTTATTTTCGGTTTCTGGCCATGGGGCATTGTTGCCATTTTACTGGGGATAATTGTACTGGTAACTTATTTCTTTAATGAAAACATGCTTTTAGCACAATGGTTCCTTAGAAAAGATAACATGCCTAAAGCAAAAATGTTTTTAGACCGTATTACGAATTACGAAACGCAGTTGATTAAAGTTCAACATGGTTATTATAACTTATTAATCGGGTTAATTGAAAGCAGAACAGCGCCGATGCAGAGTGAGAAATATTTCAAAAAATCGCTTGCATTAGGTATGCAGATGGATCATAACATTGCTTTGGCAAAATTAAGTTTAGCAGGTATTGCAATGGCTAAACGTAACAAACGCGAAGCAACCATGTATCTTGCTGAAGCGAAAAAAGCAGATAAAAATAAATTACTGGCCGATCAGATTAAACAAATGAAAGATCAGATGGGCATGATGGATAAGCAACAGCAAGTTCGTTACAGATAATAATCGATTACATCGTGTATAGAGCCATTTCAGATTTGAGATGGCTTTTTTGTTTTATTTAGTTTTGTGTGGTCTTTTTTGATTTGAAAACGGAAGGGTTGTATTTCTTCGGGAGCGGCAGTCCTGCTATCCGCTTTACGCCTCCCGACGAAGAACGGGATCGTGTTCGCTACTATCAGGTTTATAATGAAGAGGCTGTGCATAAAAAGCTTGGTGTTCAAAATATAAATCATTCTGAACAATAAAATTCGTCATTGCGATGAGGCTTTTTCAGGCGAGGAAGCAATCTTACTACTATGGGTTAGCGATTGTTATAAGATTGCTTTCCTGAAAAGTCGGAGCAGGCTGTCGTACCTCCATGACGAATTCTCTTACAAAGGGTCCCTTCCGATAAATCTTTCTTCACCCAACAGAAAACCGATTGCCTTTTTAACATTTTTCTCTACTGATTCTTCCGTTTTAAGGTTGGCGATGTAACGTATAATTTCTTTTTGCAAATAGGGTGCAAGGCCATCAAATATCGCTTTAGCCGCTTTACTTTCCGCCAGAGCTTCTTCCAGTTTCGGGTGCATGGTTATTGAACGCACTTCAGTATCAAATGCTATTTCGAAGATTGCGCTATCTCCAACATCTTTGTCTGCTGCTTTTCGCATTGGCGTATTCAGGTACAAACGCCAGTCGCCGGCGTACTTTACCAGGGTTTGCTTAAACTCATGCCCATCAATTTTCATGGTAACCGGCAGCTGACCTTTGTCTTTCCCGGCCTGATGAAAAACATAGTTTAATACTTCTTCCGGTACAAATACAAAAGGATTAATGCCTATAATTTTAATTTCAGCTTTAAATGGTTGCGGTTTTTTGATATTCATTGATTAAAGATATTGCCTTTCATTAAAAAATCCATAACTACAGATCAATAAATCTATTCTATGTGGCTGTGCTAAACACTCATCGCTGAGCGCCTTTCGCTTTCCGCTCTCCGCCGTCCGCTTTCCGCAAAAACTCAAAACCAAATTCTACTTTCCATTGTAGTTAATATAAAATCTTAATCCTATGGCAACATCACAAGAAGGGAGTACCAATAATACTCAGGAAGAAAATAATATTAAAGATTTGGACGGTAAAGCAGCCATCGAAAAGCTGAGAACTTTAGCTGAAAAGGCTGAAAGCTGTTTTTTCTGTACCAATATTAAAACAGGCATACCTTTATCGGTAAGACCAATGGCTATTCAACAGGTTGATGATGAAGGGAATATCTGGTTTATGAGTATGAAAGACAGTCATAAAAATGAAGAGATTTCTACTGATCCTTTTACACATTTATTGTTCCAGGCTGGAGCACATTCGGGTTTTGTAAATATTTATGGCATTTCGGAAATCAGCAGGGATCAGGCCAAAATTGATGAACTTTGGAGTCCGTTTATTAAAACCTGGTTTCAGGGCGGGAAAGACGATCCGGATATTACCTTGATTAAGGTTATCCCTTCGGAGGGATATTACTGGGATACCAAACACGGCACTGCAGTAGCATTCTTAAAAATGGCAGCGTCGGTAATTACAGGAAAAACAATGGATGATTCTGTAGAGGGAACTTTGGAGGTAGATTAATCAGGGTAACTGTATAAATTGCTTAACTGGTTAATTGTCTAAAGCGGTTAGCCGGTTAACCGTTAAATTAACTGCTAACTGGAAATTGCCAACTGAAAAGAGACTATTTATCTCCTAAATAATCGAATCCTTCTAATTCTTCTCTTTGGGCTCTTTTGCTTAAGATATCTTCTTCTTCGGCTTGTACTCTTGAGAAAAATAAAGCTTCGGCTTGGATTCTTTTAATTAATTGGCGTACCAGCGTTAAATCAAAAGCATCTTTGCTTAATTTAATGCAGTATTCTCTCTCGTTGATTTCTAAACTTGACGTATTCATATCGCAATGATTTTTAATTATCGATTGCTGTAAATATAGAAAAGGCTTGCTAAACAATTGTTAGCAAGCCTTTTAAGTTTATGTTATGTTTTTGTTAAAATCAAATCCGTAATTCCCTTTTTGGGGCTCCGATTCGACTATTTATGCGATAGGAATAAACCATCATCCGTTTTGGCAACTTTCAGGATTCCTTTTGCGGTTAAAGCTTTTAAGGTTGTATCCCATTTTTTGTTACTCCAATCGGCCAGTTTGCCTTTTACTTCGGTTAACAAAGCTTGTTCGCCTTCCGAAACCAGTGCATATAATGCTGTTTCTTCTGGTGTCATTTCTATTTTCTTTTTCTCCGGACGCATCTGCGGGAAAAATAAAACTTCCTGAATGGTGCTTTGGTTGGTCATTAACATCACCAAGCGGTCAATACCTATGCCTAAGCCTGAAGTTGGCGGCATGCCATATTCCAGCGCACGAACAAAATCATCATCCATCGCCATCGCCTCGTCATCTCCGCGGGCAGCTAATTTTAACTGATCTTCTAAACGCTCTTTTTGATCGATAGGATCGTTTAATTCTGAATAAGCATTCGCAATCTCTTTACCGTTAACAAATAACTCAAAACGTTCTACCAGGCCTTCAGCAGTACGGTGCTTTTTAGCCAATGGCGTCATTTCGATAGGGTAGTCGGTAATGTAGGTTGGCTGGATTAAATTCGCTTCAACTTTAGCCCCGAAAATTTCATCAATTAATTTTCCACGGCCCATTGTATCATCTATTTCGATACCTAAATCTTTACAGGTTTGGGCAATTTCTTCTTCAGTCATCGCCGAAACATCAATTCCTGTATATTTTTGAATAGACTCGTACATGGTTAGTTTTTCATACGGTCCTTCAAAATTAATTTCGTTAGCACCCACTTTAACTACACTTGCACCCGTTGTGGCAATCGCTACTTTTTCTAAACATTCTTCAACCATAGCCATCATCCAGATATAATCTTTGTAGGCCACGTAAATTTCCATTGAAGTAAATTCAGGGTTATGCGTACGGTCCATTCCTTCATTACGGAACATTTTACCGAATTCATATACACCATCAAAACCGGCAACGATTAATCTTTTTAAATATAGCTCGTTTGCAATACGCAAATAAAGCGGCATATCTAAAGTATTGTGGTGTGTGGCAAAAGGACGCGCGGCAGCACCACCATGGATAGGCTGCAGGATAGGGGTTTCCACTTCCATCCAACCCTGGTTGTCAAAATAGTTGCGCATGGTGTTAATCACCTTGCTGCGTTTGATGAAGATCTGTTTAAAATCAGGGTTTACTGTTAAATCAACGTAACGCATGCGGTAACGTAATTCCGGATTGGTAAATCCATCGTAAACATTACCTTCATCATCGCGTTTAACGATTGGTAAAGGACGTAGTGATTTAGAAAGCACCTTAAATTCGGTAACATGCACAGAAATTTCTCCTGTTTGTGTCGTGAATACGTATCCTTTAACCCCGATGAAATCGCCGATATCTAAAAGTTTTTTAAATACGGTATTGTATAAGGTTTTATCATCACCAGGACAAAGTTCATCGCGTTTTAAGTAGATCTGAATTCTGCCGGTAGAATCCTGTAACTCCGTAAAAGAGGCCGCACCCATAATATTACGGCTCATAATTCTACCTGCTAATACTACCGTCTTGTATGCTGTCTTATCTACTTCATAATTAGCTAATATATCTGCAGCATATGCATTTACTTCATATGCTTCTGCAGGATAAGGCTCAATGCCTAACGCACGTAATTGTTTTAGCGACTCACGTCGTAATACTTCTTGTTCTGATAATCCTATACTCATTTCAGGTATTTTTTGCAAAAGTAATGCTTTTGCATTTTTTGTTATTGTTAAATTTTGGTGCTTTAATGAAAAAGAAATAATTAGCTGATTAAATTTTGAATTAATATTGGAAAAAATTCAATTTTCAGTACCAATTAGCTATCCATATAAAACCGATGGTTGCAAAGATAAGAAAGCTATTGTAATTACTAAATGCTTTATTCGATATAACATCGCATTTTAGGCTGTTAAAATCCCATGAAATAAAAAGATGGATTATCAAACTTTAACCGTAATACTTATTCCATATCAACTAAAGGGTCCCAGAATACCTTTTTAAGGTTTTGAACTTTCAGGTTTTTAATTTGAACGCCTTCATTTTCGAGAAGTTCCTGTCTTTTAGCTGTTGATGATGGATCACCGCTGAGCAAGCCATTGCTACTGATTACCCTATAATAAGGCACCGGAGTTTGTGCTGCACCACAAGCGCCTATGGCTCTGGCCACCATTCTCGATAGGTTAGGCGCACCAATAGCTTTTGCAATTGCACCATATGAAGTGACCCTACCTTTGGGTATTTCTCTGGTTAAATCCCAAACCTGCTCAAAAAATAAATCGTGTTTCATCGTTTTCAGGCAAATGATACATAAAGCTATTAAATATATCAGACACTAATAATCAATAACAATCCTAAATTGTAAAGAATTAGCTATTCAACAGTCAAATAAACTTACTTGGCCAAAGAAAACTTCTTGTATTTTGCCTGATGATATAAGTCCCCAAAATCACACTGGCTATAAAAAGGATGAAGAGGTTATGATCTATGGGGCAGTCTACAACAGCCGTAATGGTCACATTTTGTCCGGTGGTTACCCCATCTACAGTACATCCGCCCGGATAAGGAGTGCTGGCAGATATGGTGACTTCGCAAGAGTTGCCTCCAATAATATAATTGGTTAACGTGCTATAATGCCTGGATTGCGTTCCATCGGTGGAAGAATAGTCTGTAAAAACCCTTTCAGCACCTGAGTAAAAAACCTTGCATCCATAAGGGAAATCATCTGCGGAATGTGCTTTTTTTGAAAATAGTAATCCAAGAAGCATTAAAAATGCAGTTAAACATAGGGGACGACGAGACATAATGTAATACAGTATTGGCTTATAAATGAACGATTAGCTGCTGCGTTAAAAAATATTACTTATGATGTAAGGTTTGATAGCCTAACAATATTCGATACAGGAATGTTTTATGAAATTTTTATTTTTTTTTAAATATTGAGCCATCCATGGTAAATGAGGAAAACCATTACAATTTTATGAATAAGTGATATGAATTTAGTGTTTTACAGATGTTATATTTGTTTGGAGATGAATTAGCCATTTTAAAAAACTATGCCCGATATAACACAAATTCCACCTTCTAGTTTTGAGTTTTTAAGCTTATTGAAAAATAACAATGAACGCGAATGGTTTAATGAGCATAAAACCGCCTATCAGAAAGAACTGGTTTACATAGAATCTTTTGCGCAGGGTTTATTAGACCTCATGAATACCCATGATGTAATTGAAACACCTTCAGGAAAGAAAAGTTTATACCGGATTTATCGGGATACACGTTTTTCAAATGATAAAACGCCTTACAAAACGCATTGGAGTGGAAGTTTTAAACGGGCTGGCAAACAAAGAAGGGGAGGTTACTATTTCCATATCGAACCCGGTAATAGTTTTGTGGCTGGTGGCTTTTTCGGGCCTTCTCCTCAGGATTTGAAATTGATAAGGGAAAATATAAGTTTTGATGCAGAACCGCTGAGAGCCATATTAAATGATAAAACTTTTATTTCTTCTTTCGAGGCTTTGAAAGGCGAACAATTGAAAACAGCTCCAAAGGGTTTTGACGGAGATCATCAGGATATCGATTTGCTGCGTTATAAACAATTTTTATTAGTTCATCGATTTACTGATCAGGAAGTTTTAAGTAAAGATTACTTGACATATTGTAATCAGGAATTTAAAAACATGCGGCCCTTCTTTGATTATATGAGCGAAATATTAACAACAGACGCAAATGGAATGGACTTGTAATTGATTTTTAAAAACGTTATAACGAAAAAATAAAGGGTCATGATTACCAGATTAGTAATGATGACCCTTTTTTAATTATGATTCGGCTTCTATGCCTTCCTCATACATTTCGTTAATGGCTTCGGCATATTTCTTTTCTACAATACGGCGTTTAACTTTCATGGTAGGGGTAATTTCTCCCTCATCTATATTGAAAGGATTACGTTTGATCTTAAAGTTTTTAATGCGCTCAAATTTGGCCAGTTCGTTTGATATTTTTTTGATATCCTGTTCCATCCAATCCATAATTTCCTGATCGCGTATAAAAGGATCAGCTTCTTCGAAAAACGATGGTTTAAGTTTAAAAGTTTCTTCTAAGGTTTCTCTGTTCGGGATAATGATTGCTGTAATAAATTCACGTTTATCGCCAATTAAAAAAAGCTGATCAATTTTTGGGCTTTTCAGGTAAATGTTTTCTACTGGGGTAGGGTAAACATTTTTGCCGTAAGCATTTACGATCATGTTTTTTAAACGATCTGTAATCTGTAGATTTCCTTTATAAAAACGACCAATATCTCCGGTATGGAACCACATATCTTTATCTATTGCTTCGGCGGTTTCGGCAGGTTTATTAAAATAACCTTTCATCACACAATGACCGCGAACAATAACTTCACCTTCGGCACATTCAAATTCTTCGTTAAAGGTATTGTGCGTTTGAATGCTGAGCATTTCTTTGCTTTCTACGTCTTGTATACCCACTTCAATACCTGGAATCACACGGCCAACCGTGCCATAAACCTGTCTGTGGTATTCGGTAACCGACATCACCGGTGAGGTTTCTGTCAGTCCAAACCCTTCTAATATTTTAATGCCTAAATCGCCGAAAAACTCGCCAACATTTTTAGGTAATGCTGCACCACCCGAAATCATAAACTTTAAACGGCCACCTGTTTTCTCTTTAATTTTACTGAAAACCAGTTTCTCTGCTATTCCTTTTTTAGCCGATAAAATAAAGCCCGGATTTTTGCCGGCCTCTTTTGCTACACGGTATTTATTGCCTGTTTCTAAGGCCCAGGTAAATATTTTGGCTTTTGTACCTCCACCTGCAGTTCCTCCTTTTATGGCTTTATCGTGTATACGTTCCAATAAACGCGGCACACAGCTCATTACCGTTGGACGAACTTCACCCATATTTTTGGCTAATAATTCTAAACTCTGTGCGAAGGCAATTTTACAGCCTTGGGCACAGCAAACATGGTAAGTGGCTGTTCGCTCGAATACATGCGATAAGGGTAAAAAAGAAAGAAAAGTTTCTGTTTGATCAATCACAGGGATCTGTTGTAAACAAACTTCCACATTCTTAACAAAGTTGTAATGGGTAAGCATTACGCCTTTTGGCGTTCCTGTTGTTCCCGAAGTATAAATTAAAGAAGAAACATCTTCAGGTAAAACTAAACTTCTGCATTGATCAATTTCGGCTCTTTCTGCTGCCGTAACCTGATGTTTAAGCGCCAGGATATCTGAAAAAGCAATTACTTCTACCTGTACATCTTTAGGAATAACAACTTTTTCGAAATCTTTAAAAGCCGGGATAATATATTTTAACTGTTTACAATTGGCTGCTACCTTTAATACTTTACGGTATAAAAAGTTGTTCCCAACAAGAATGGCTTTTATACCCGAATCGTTAATAATGTAGGCTACTTCCTGTTCAGAAAGCGTAGGGTAAATAGATACGTTAATTACTCCAATTTGCTGAATACCCTGATCATAATATACGTACTCAGGAGAATTCTCAATCATTAAGCCTAAACGATCGCCCTTTTTTATTCCTTTTTCCAGGAAGAAGGCAGAAACAGCATCGGCTCTTTTTAAGGTATCTTCATAAGAAATTTCAGTCCATTCTGCACCTTGTTTATGGATTAAAAAGGTTTCCTGAGGTTTGTGGATGTTTTTAACAACATTCCGCAATAAGGTAGGAACAGTTGAAAACTCGTTTATTAATGGCATGCTCGTAATTTGGTTTCGCTAATTATAATTAACAATTATAAGGCTTTTTGGTTTAAAAATACAAATTGGCTTTTAAGTAGTTTTAAGGCGGTATTGATTTCAATGGGACCAACTTCGATGTCGTCATTTCGAGCGGAGCGCAACGAAGTCGAGAACTACGAATTACTCAGCGTTGCTAAATCTATCGGGATAGATCTCTCCGTTACAAGCGTTTCGGTCGAGATGATGTATCCTGTGAAAAACAAACCTCTTGAAACGCAAAAAAGGTTCCATAAATGAAACCTTTTTTTATAAGTTGTATCGACTCGATTAAACTGAAAAACTTTCGCCACAGCCACAGCTACGGCTGGCATTTGGGTTTATAAAGTTGAAACCTTTTCCATTTAAGCCATCGGTGAAATCGAGTTCAGTTCCGGCCAAATAAAGGAATGATTTCATATCCAAAGCAATTTTGATTCCTCTGTCTTCAAAAAACTGATCGCCTTTTTGTTCTTCGTTATCAAAATCTAAATTGTATGATAAACCCGAGCAACCACCACCTTTTACTGAAACACGTAAAAAGTAATCAGAACCCATTTCCGAATCCTGCATTAAGTGGGTGATTTTTTCTTTTGCTTTATCTGTTATCGTAATCATAATATTAAGATTTGAGATTTGAGAGCTTAGATTTGAGACCTAATTGAGCGCTGAATCTCAAATCTCATATCTATTTTCTCACATCTGTTCTAGTGGTGCGATTTTTCTAATACAATTGCCTCTAAGCCATTTTTAACGCGGTAATCGTTAATAGCCGATTTAATTGCATCTTCTGCTAAAACTGAGCAGTGAATTTTTACTGGAGGTAAAGCCAATTCTTCAACAATATCCATGTTGTCGATAGATAAAGCCTCGTCAATTGTTTTTCCTTTTAACCATTCTGTAGCTAAAGAAGAAGAAGCAATAGCCGAACCACAACCAAATGTTTTAAATTTAGCATCAGTGATGACGTTATCTTCTCCAACTTCAATTTGTAAACGCATTACGTCGCCACACTCAGGTGCACCAACTAGTCCTGTTCCTACAAATTTGCTGTCTTTATTTAAAGTACCTACGTTACGTGGGTTATTGTAATGGTCAATTACTTTTTCTGAATATGCCATGATTTTATTTTTTTAATCTCCTTACGGAGCAATTTTTTTAATTAATTTTCAGTTTGGCGATTTGCGTAAAGCGTTTGGCGATTAGCCTTCTACCTTAAGCCTTTCAGCCCTCTACCTTTCTTAGTGTTCTGCCCACTCAATTTTACTCAAGTCGATTCCTTCTTTAAACATTTCCCAAAGTGGAGAAAGTTCTCTTAAGTGATTAACCGCTTTTTGAGTTACTTCAATGGCCTGATCAATTTCTGCTTCTGTCGTAAACCTTCCTAAACCATAACGGATAGAAGAGTGTGCCAAATCATCAGATAAACCTAAGCTTTTTAAAACATATGATGGTTCTAAAGATGCTGAAGTACAAGCCGATCCTGAAGATACCGCTAAATCACTCATCGCCATCATTAAACCTTCACCTTCAACATATTTGAAAGAGATATTGGCTACGTGTGGTAAACGGTGTTGTGTATTCCCATTAACATAACTCTCTTCCATTTTGTTCAAAGTAGTTTCTAACTTATCACGTAAAGCTGATAAACGCACTGATTCGCTTTCCATTTCTAAACGACAAAGTTCACAGGCTTTACCTAAACCTACAATACCCGGAACGTTTAACGTACCCGAACGCATTCCACGCTCATGGCCACCACCGTCCATTTGTGCCGTAACTTTAACCCTTGGGTTTTTACGACGAACGTAAAGTACCCCAACACCTTTCGGACCATACATTTTATGTGCCGAGAAAGCCATTAAGTCAATACCATCAGCATTTACATCAACTGGGATTTTACCAACTGCCTGTGTAGCATCAGTCATAAATAAAGCACCATGTTTGTGCGCAATTGCTGCAATTTCTTTAACGGGTTGAATTACACCGATTTCGTTGTTGCCATACATAATCGAAACTAAAATCGTTTCAGGAGTCATGGCAGCTTCTAATTCAGCTAAATCAATTAAACCGTCTTCTTTAACGCCTAAATAAGTTACACGTGCACCGTTTTTCTCCAGGTGTTTGCAAGTATCTAAAACCGCTTTATGTTCAGTAACCGCAGTAATAATGTGGTTTCCTTTTTCTTTGTACATTTCAAATACACCTTTAATAGCCAGGTTATCGGCTTCGGTAGCACCTGATGTAAAAATAATTTCTTTTTCAGTACAGCCGATTAGTTTGGCTACCTGCTCACGGGCATAATCTACACCCTCTTCAGCCACCCAGCCAAACGCGTGATTACGACTTGCGGCATTTCCAAATTTCTCTGTAAAGTAAGGTAGCATTGCTTCCAACACCCTCGGATCTAACGGGGTTGTAGCATTATTATCTAAATATATCGGCTGTTTCATCTCTATTCTGTTAATTATAACACAAAGATACGAAAAAACTTATTTAACAATTATAAATAATAGCTATGACCTTATAGAGAAAAGCCGCATTTTTACATTCACATAACCTTATAATCTATGAATAAGATAGAACACATCGGCATCGCGGTAAAAGACCTTAACAGTTCTATAGCTATTTATCAGAAACTATTGAACACCGATTGCTATAAAACAGAGCAAGTTGCATCCGAATTTGTAAATACGGCTTTCTTTAAAACCGGCGAAAATAAGGTAGAACTGCTGCAGGCCACGGCTCCAGATAGTGCAATTGCTAAATTTATCGAAAAAAAAGGAGAGGGGATTCACCATATCGCTTTTTTGGTTGATGACATCCTTGCAGAAATGGAACGTTTGCATCAAGAAGGATTTGTGCTGCTTAGCGAGTCGCCTAAAAAAGGAGCAGATGATAAAATGGTGTGTTTCGTGCATCCCAAAGATACCAATGGCGTACTGATTGAGATCTGCCAGGAAATTAAGTGGGTATAAGGAGGGAGGATGGAAGAGGTATGATGGGAAATGGCTTAACTCGGGCGTCACCCTGAACCGAGCCTTAGCGAGCTCACCGAAGGTAATTTATTTCAGGGTCTTTTGAAAAAGAATGGTTCCTTATTCCATAGTATCTGTAGTCCTGCTGTACACTTTAGTCCCTCTTTTCAATCGGGAGCTATCGTTTCCATCAGGTTTATTTAACTTTGTGCTGCGGTGCTTGGTGAGGTAGGGAAGTGTATATCAGATAAGCATGCGCTTAATTAAGTGTTCCCGTTGGTTTTAATCAACGGATTTAAAAATATCTATTCAGTGAGCGATATACCATCTGTGATCAAAATCATCAGCAAAGATTTCGATATCGAAAATAATCTTTCCGAAAATCAATTGCGTAATGCCATGGTTGATGCCTTTGCTTATTTAATTGACAACGATTTTCCTAAACTGATCCAGATCTTATATAAGGCAGATGTAGATCAGTATAAACTAAAAGAACTGCTGGAAACCGTAGAAGGCTTAAGCTCCGCTGAAGTAATTGCCGATGCCTATATTGCCCGCCAAAAGGCTAAAGTAGAAACCTGGAAGAAGTATAGTTAGGTTTCGTAATTTGCAATCCTAATAATCGGTGGTAAATTGCATTCTGAAAATTAAAACTGTTTAAAACATATAGAATATTTTGTTTTGATGGCTTGATTTTTAAAAAATAATTTAATACATTTGCATCCTCTAAAATAGAGGTAGAAAGACTAATAGGAAATGTCATAAGCGTTGTTGCCAGCAAATTGCAAGAATGTTCTTGATGCTTTCACACAAATAACTAAAAATAATATTCAAATGAAAAAAGATTTGCACCCAACAAGCTACAGACCAGTTGTTTTTAAAGACATGTCTAACGAGTATGCTTTCTTAACAAAATCTTGCGTAGATACTAAAGAAACAATTAAATGGGAAGATGGTAACGAGTATCCTCTTTACAAATTAGAGATTTCTCACACTTCTCACCCTTTTTATACTGGTAAAATGAAATTGGTTGATACAGCAGGACGTATCGATAAATTCAAAAACCGTTACGCTAAGAAATAATTTTAGCAACAAAAAGCATTTTTTGAAGTCCCTTTGCCAAAAGCATCGGGACTTTTTTTATTTTTGTTGCTTATGACAATCAATCTATTTGATGATGCTTCCTGGATGTCTTTACGTCCACTTACGTTTACCAGGCCTGTGGCCGATTTACGCATTGGTATTTTAACCATCGCAGAGAAATGGGCTAAATATTTAAAAGCCGATTTCGGTTTCCAAACTCAAGATTACCTCTCTGTAAAGTTTGCGACCAAACCAAATGCCGATTTATTTATAAATGGCTCCGTTTGTCCCGATGAGGCTTTACTTAGTGCCGTGACTGGCCTTAAAGCGGGTGAGGTACTTTATCAAAGAGATGTGATTATTGCGTATAGCTCAGATCAGCATGATTTAGCATCGGTTAAATCATTAAAGCCGGTTGAATATAAAAGTGATTTTATACAGATTGTTTATCCGGAGCATATTTTTGGGAATAATCCAGGTGAGATCAGAAAAGATTTTAAACTGTTAACCGAAGGACGCAGCTCAGCAAAGATCAGTAGTACCAACCAATTGCTGGGTGATGATGTTTTCTTTGAAGAAGGGGCTAAAGCCGAATGTAGTGTGCTAAACAGCACTATCGGGCCTATCTACATCGGTAAAAATGCTGAGGTATGGGAAGGGAGTTTGATCAGGGGATCTTTTGCGCTTGGCGAGAACTCATCAATAAAAATGGGTGCTAAAATATATTCCGGTACTACCATTGGCCCCAATAGCCGTGCCGGAGGCGAAATTAACAATTCGGTCATTTGGGGCAATTCGGCCAAAGGTCACGAGGGGTATTTGGGCAATTCGGTAATGGGCGAGTGGTGTAATATTGGAGCCGATACAAACAACTCGAATTTAAAAAACAACTATGCCGAAGTAAAACTTTACGATTATGAAGGCAAAAAAATGCGCAATACCAATCTGCAGTTTTGTGGTTTAATTATGGCCGATCATGCTAAATCGGGCATAAATACCATGTTTAATACTGGTAGTGTGGTTGGTATTGGTGCTAATGTTTTTGGGGCAGGCTTCCCTCCAAATCATGTACCCGATTTTAGCTGGGGAGGTGCCAGTGGCTTCGATACCTATAGACTGAATAAAATGTTCGAAACAACAGAAAAGGTATTTGCCCGGAAAAATATAACCTTTGATGAAGTAGAAAAGGATATTATTACTAAAGTATTTGAATTAACTGAATCGTATAGACGATTTTAAATAAGTTGAAAGGTTGAAATGTCTCAACGTTTGAACATTCCAACTTTAAAACATTCTAACATTAAAATAACACAAAATGAGAAAAAAGATTGTTGCCGGTAACTGGAAAATGAACTTAGATTACAATGAAGGTGTTTCGTTGTTCAGCGAAATCGTAAATATGGTTAAAGATGAGCGCAAAGGCGATCAGCTGGCTATTATTTGCTCACCGTTTATTCATTTAAACAGCTTGGCAAAATTGGGTGGTAACGATGTTAAAATTGGCGCTCAAAACATTAGTGATAAAGAAAGTGGAGCATATACTGGCGAAACTTCGGCTAAAATGGTAAAATCTGTTGGTGCAGAATACGTTATTTTAGGTCACTCAGAGCGCAGGCAGTATTTTGCTGAAAGCGATGCTTTATTGGCTGAAAAAACTAAAGTTGCCCTTGCAAATGGTTTAACACCAATTTTCTGTATCGGCGAAACTTTAGATGAGCGTAACAACGGCAGTTATTACGAAGTATTAAAAAAACAATTGGTAGAAGGTATTTTTAGTTTAGCTGAAGCAGACTTCAAAAAACTGGTTATTGCTTATGAGCCAGTTTGGGCTATCGGTACAGGTTTAACGGCTTCACCAGTGCAGGCACAAGATATTCATGCTTTTATCCGCAGTGAAATTCAGGCTAACTATGGTTTTAATGTAGCTGATGATACCACTATTTTATACGGTGGGAGCTGTAACCCTAGCAACGCTGCAAGCTTATTTTCTCAAAACGATATTGATGGTGGCCTAATTGGTGGTGCATCATTAAAATCACGCGATTTTACAGACATTATTAAAGCATTAAACAGCTAAATGCAATACATTAAAGCAATATTTACATTCAAAAGTATCGAAGACTATCAACAGGATTTGCTTATCAGCGATCTTGCCGATTTAGGCTTCGATACTTTCGAAGATAGTGAGGGTGGTTTTACGGCTTTTGTCATCAAGGATAATTTTAACGAGCAGGAATTAAAAGATCTCCTGGCGAACTATAGTGAAGAGTTTACAACAGCGTATACCTTAGAAGATGTTGCCGACGAAAACTGGAATGCCGAATGGGAGAAAAATTTTAGTCCGCTGATTATTGATGATGTGTGTTATGTGCGAGCCACCTTTCATGAGCCACAGCCATCATATCCATACGAGATTGTAATTGATCCTAAAATGGCTTTCGGTACCGGACATCATCAAACGACTACAATGGTGATGCAGTATATTTTAGCTGCCGATTTAAAGGATAAAAATATCCTGGATATGGGCTGTGGAACCGGTATTTTGGCCATTTTGGCTGCTAAACTAGGCGCTAAAAGTTTAATGGCTATCGATTATGATGATATCTGTTATGAAAGTACTGTAGAAAATGCTGCACTTAACCAGGTAGATAATTTAAAGGCACTTTGTGGCAGTAAAGAGGTGATTCCTAACGAAGAATACGATGTCATCTTCGCCAACATCAATAGAAATATCCTGCTTGACCAGATTCACCGTTATGCCGAGGTATTGAAGGCAGGAGGTAAAATTTTCTTTAGCGGATTTTATTTAGATCCCGATTTAGGAATGATTACCGCTGAATGTGCGAAATACGGCATCAAATACGTTGATCATAAACAAAATGGCGATTGGGTTGCGGCTCAATTTGAAAAGAAGGTTTAAGGTGATAGGTTTAGGGTTTAAGGCTTAAACGCCATACGCAAACCGACAACCGCTGTCAAAGGCGTAAGAAGTAGGGAGTTTTCTCACATCTCATGTCTCAAATCTAAAATAAAAAATATGCGCATACATTTTATTGCGATTGGCGGAAGTGCAATGCATAACCTGGCCATCGCTTTACATAAAAAAGGGTATCAGATTTCGGGTTCTGATGATGTGATTTTCGAACCAGCAAAATCCCGTTTGGATAAATATGGTTTATTGCCTGCTGAAATGGGCTGGGATGAAAACCGCATTTCAAATGATCTGGATGCTGTAATTTTAGGGATGCATGCCCGCATTGATAATCCAGAGTTACTGAAAGCACAAGAATTAGGCGTTAAAATCTATTCTTATCCCGAATACATTTACGAACAAAGTAAAAATAAATTACGCGTGGTCATTGGCGGTAGTCATGGTAAAACAACCATTACCAGTATGATTTTGCATGTGCTGAATTATTACAAACGCGATTTCGATTATCTGGTTGGTGCACAGCTGGCAGGTTTCGAAACCATGGTTAAAGTTACGGAAGAAGCGCCTGTGATGATTATAGAGGGGGATGAGTATTTATCCTCACCAATTGATAGAAGACCTAAGTTTCATCTTTATAAAGCCAATGTTGCCGTAATTAGTGGTATTGCTTGGGATCACATTAATGTTTTTCCAACCTATGCCGATTATACTTCGCAGTTTGATAAGTTTATTGATACGATTGAGGAGAACGGAACATTAATTTATTGTAAAGCAGATGCCGATCTGAATGAAATTGTAACACAATCAAAAGCCAATATCTCAAAAATTGCTTATGCCATTCCGGCGCATGAAATTAGAAACGGAATCACTTATTTGCTTCCTGAAGAAACGGCTTTAAAAATATTCGGCGATCATAACCTGATGAATTTAAATGCAGCAAAACTGGTGTGCAAACAGTTAGATATCAGTGAAAAAGAATTTGATGCGGCCATTTCCTCATTTACAGGTGCAGCTAAACGTTTAGAAGTCATCTCAGCTGATGAATCGACTAACGTTTATAAAGATTTTGCACATTCACCATCAAAATTAAAAGCGACGATTGATGCGGTTAAAGCACAATTTGCCAATCGTAAATTAGTAGCCTGTATTGAATTGCATACTTTTAGCAGTTTGAACAAAGATTTCCTGAAAGAATATACCGGCGCAATGGATAAAGCCGATGAGGCGATTGTATTCATCGATATTAAATCTTTCGAGCAAAAACGCATGGAGCCTTTTTCTGAAGATGATGTTCAGCAGGCATTTGCCAATCCAAAACTGAAGTTTTTTAATGATGCGGCAAAGTTAAAAGCCTATTTGTTAAGTTTAAATTATAGAGATGCTAATCTATTGATGATGAGCTCTGGTAATTATGCCGGATTCGATCTGCCTGAACTGGCTGGTGAATTGCGTAAATAGGTGTTACGATAATAACCAGTTAACATGAAAAAATCACTAACGTTTTTGGCAACAATTGTATCAACAATAGTGTTTGGACAAGTTGAACAGCAGCAAAATCCTGCTGATTTTTTACCAAAAGGCTATGTGGTTTTTGAAAAAATAAATGGCGACTTGAATAAAGATGGTCGGGAAGACTGTGTTCTTCTCATCAAGGCAACAGATAAAAGAAAAATTGTTACAGACAAATATCTTGGAAAGTTAGACCGTAACCGAAGAGGTATCATAATTCTGTTCAACAAAAAAAAGTATTATGAACTAGCAGTGAAAAACTATGATTGTTTTTCTTCAGAAAATGAAGATGGTGGTGTTTATTTTGCGCCTGAACTTTCTATTGAAATTAAAAAAGGAAATTTGTATGTTCAATATGGGCACGGTAGGTATGGCTATTGGCAATATACTTTTAGGTATCAAAATTCAGGTTTTGAATTGATAGGTTATAACGCAAGCAACGGTGGTGCTGTAATTGACAGCGAAATTAGTATTAACTTTTTAACTAAAAAGAAGCAGGAAAAAGTAAATACAAATGAAAATGCTCAGGGTGGTGATGAAGTTTTTAAAGAAAAATGGAGCAATATAAAGTTAAACAGAATGATTAATTTAAAAGAAATTAAAAATTTTGATGAACTTGATGCGATGTATTC
>NZ_JBWKYI010000047.1:0-21112 GCF_059423705.1 Pedobacter sp. GW460-11-11-14-TSB4 | reverse complement strand
GCCTGCTGCATAAATCTAAAGTAATGCTTCTCAGAAAAAAAACTTTTTATTTGCATAAACCATAGAATACGGGTTTAAGTGGCGCGGCCAGCATGGCTATTTGGGGCTGCAGGGTGGCAATAGCAAATTTCACAATCCAAACATTCCTACGGAACGAAAAAACATTTCATTTTTTTTTCTACCCATCAGGCGTTCTTACGGAACGAAAAAGGGTAAAATTCTAGTTCACAAACCGTTCCGAAGGAACGCTTCATCGGTAGCCAATCGTACAATTGGCGTTTTCGTTCCGTAGGAACGTTTGGCAGAAGATGTAAAGTTGAGACATAAAAAATGAGAGATCAGCCCTTTTTGGAATACGCGATTTAATTTTCAAAAAAAAACATTTTAATTATCCTTAACAGGCTTTATGCTTAAGTGTTTAGTTAGAAAGCTTTATCGCTTTTTCACAGCCTAAAACTTATCCACATATTGGGTTAAATGCCAAAATTTCCGTATTTTTGATACTTATTGTTTTTAATTAAAATATGAGCGAAGAACAGGATTTAAAGTCAAATTATTCGGCAGATAATATACAGGTTTTAGAAGGTTTAGAAGCGGTGCGTAAGCGCCCTTCAATGTATATAGGTGATACGGGTGTAAAAGGTTTACACCATTTGGTTTACGAGGTTGTAGATAACTCAATTGATGAAGCATTAGCTGGTCATGCAGATACAATCGATGTTAGAATTTTAGAAGGTAACTCCATCAGGGTTGAAGATAACGGTCGGGGTATTCCAACCGGAATTAATACAAAAGAGAATAAATCGGCGCTTGAAATCGTAATGACGGTTTTACACGCGGGTGGTAAATTTGATAAAGATACCTACAAAGTATCGGGCGGTTTGCACGGTGTGGGGGTAAGTTGCGTTAACGCCTTATCTACACATTTAAAAGCAGAAGTTCACCGCGAAGGTAAAATCTGGATGCAGGAATATAACATCGGTAAACCTTTATACGATGTTAAAGAAGTAGGTGAGACCGATAAACGCGGTACCATTGTAACTTTTAGTCCGGATGCGACCATTTTTACGCAAACCACTGAATATAAATACGATACTTTAGCAGGTCGTTTACGTGAGTTGGCTTTCCTGAATAAAGGAATTACTTTAACGTTAACTGATGAGCGTGAAGTTTTAGAAGACGGGAAATTCTTATCAGAAGTATTCCACTCAGAAGGTGGTTTGAAAGAATTTGTTGCCTTTTTAGATGGAACAAGAGCATCTTTCTTACCTGAACCGATTTATATCGAAGGAATTAAGAACGGCATCCCGGTTGAGCTGGCTTTTCAGTACAACGATAGTTATTCAGAAAATGTTCACTCTTATGTGAATAACATTAATACCCACGAGGGTGGAACACACATTGCAGGTTTCCGCAGAGGTTTAACCCGTACTTTAAAAGCTTATGCCGATAAATCGGGTTTATTAAAAAATCTGAAGATGGAAATTACCGGTGATGACTTTAGAGAAGGTTTAACCGCAGTAGTTTCGGTAAAGGTTCAGGAGCCTCAGTTTGAGGGACAAACCAAAACCAAACTGGGTAACAGTGAGGTAATGGGAGCGGTTGATGTTGCGGTTGGTGAAGCATTGGGATACTATCTGGAAGAAAATCCGAAAGAAGCTAAAATGATCATCAACAAGGTAATTTTAGCGGCTACAGCACGTGCAGCGGCGCGTAAGGCACGCGAAATGGTGCAGCGTAAGAGTGTAATGGGCGGATCTGGTTTGCCAGGTAAATTAGCCGATTGCTCAGATAGCGATCCGGAAAGATGTGAAATTTATCTGGTAGAGGGTGACTCGGCGGGTGGTACCGCTAAACAAGGTCGCGATAGAAACATTCAGGCCATTTTACCACTAAAAGGTAAAATCTTGAACGTGGAAAAAGCGATGGAGCACAAAATCTACGAGAACGACGAGATCAAAAATATGTTTACGGCTATCGGTGTGAGTATCGGTACGCCAGAAGACGATAAAGCATTAAACCTGACTAAATTACGCTATCACAAGATCGTAATTATGACGGATGCGGATATTGATGGTTCTCACATTACCACTTTGATTTTAACGTTCTTCTATCGTTATATGAGGGCATTAATCGAAGCCGGTTATGTTTATATTGCATCACCACCGCTTTACCAGGTTAAAAAAGGTAAAGATTTCGAATATTGCTGGAATGATGTACAACGCGATGCAGCTGTACAACGTATTAAAGGTAATGGTAAAGAAGATAGCGTACACATCCAGCGTTACAAAGGTTTGGGTGAGATGAACGCTGAACAACTTTGGGATACTACACTGAATCCTGCTACGCGTACCTTATTACAGGCTACAATCGAAAGTGCAGCAGAATGCGATCATACTTTCTCGATGTTAATGGGCGATGAAGTTGCGCCACGTAGAGAGTTTATTGAGCGTAATGCAAAGTATGCAAAAATTGATGCTTAATCCTTAATCCCCTTAAGGGGACTTTAAAATACGAACCCTCTTCATTTAAATCTTGAAGAGGGTTTTTTGTTTTTTATCATATTAACTTTAAAATTTATATACATAATTTTCTTATGTATGTAAAAATTTATATGTTTGCGATATGGCAGTTAATAATGAATTATTTAAAGGTACTTTACAAACCATTATTTTAAATCTTTTATCAGAAAATGAAAAGATGTATGGTTATGAAATTACTCAAAAAGTAAAATCCATCACGCAGGGCGAATTATTGTTAAAAGAGGGGGCTTTATACCCGGCTTTACATAAACTGGAAGCAGAAGGTTTATTGGAAACAACTACAGAAGTGGTTGAAAACAGGGTAAGGAAATATTATTCCTTATCTAAAGATGGAGAAAAAGAGGTGGTAAATAAATTACAGGAAGCAAAAGATTTTATTGCCCAGCTACAGTTATTGTTAAACTTAAAACCTTCGTTTTAAATGAATCTCAGTAAAGAACAACTGCATCAAATTAAAGCGCTTATCGCACAGAGAGGCTTTAAAGATGTTGATGTACAAATGGAAATTTTGGATCATGTAGCCTCATCAGTAGAAGATAAAATGGACGAAAATCCATTGCTTAGTTTTGATGCTGCGGTAAGTGAAACACATCAGTCATTTGGTGTAATGGGATTCAGTGCCGTTGCCAATGGGATAGCCAATTCAATCCGTGCAAAATATAGCCGCCTGTTTTGGAGGATTTTCTGCTCAGCTTTCGGATATAAATATGTGCTACTGCTGTGTTTCTCCATATTTGGTATTTACAAAATGGAAGGGTTACTTACAAAAGACAACTTTTATATGTTTTTTGTTCTGGCGATGCTTTTAGTGTTTGGAGTTTTGATATTTTCCTACATTAACATTCAGGTTTCTGGTTATAAAAAATATCTGTCTTTTAAGTCTGGAAATTCTTTCCTTAGTCTGTTAGGAGCTGATTTGATTTTTACGAATCTTATCGTGAATAACACACCGTCTGAACTCACTATTTTTTCTATTAATGTACAGCAATTAGTGGTGTCACTTTCTATCATTTTATTTGTACTCTATTTTAATGCTGCTATTAGAACAGCAAGGGCAGGTATAAGGGAAACTAAGTCATTAATGGAGAAATACAAATTGTTATACAGTTAATTATAAAAACAAAGCCATTCCGTTTACGAATGGCTTTGTATCACTATAAACCTTTCAAAATGATCTGGACTATCCAGTACAGATACATTTTAATTAACTAACCATCTCAATGATGAGATTATTTTTAGGCAAGGATTGATTACAGAATGTAATACGATCCAACAGGTGCCAATTCGGTTTGAGGTTTGTCCTCGTATATTTTATTATCATCCAGCATCTGGCAAAGATCGCGTTCAATATTTCTACAGATAGTTGTCGTTGGTGTGTCTGTAGGTTTATTTTCGAATGGATCCTGAAGATGAACCGCCATTTTTTCTACCAATAAAAAGAATGCCGCAATAGCAACGACTAGAGGCACTTCCATGTAGCCAAAATATTCAATTAAGCCAAAAGGCAGTAATACGATGAACAAATGGATCGACATATTGATGTATTTGCTATAAGTAACCGGGAAAACGGTATTTTTTATTCTTTCCGATCCGCCCATATGGTTACATAAAGCCGTAATGGTTTTGTCGATTTCTATCTGCTGGTATTTATTAATCCAGCCTTCCTGTAATGCCTTTTTTAAGTCCATGGCATGTAACTCCAATATCGTTGTCGTTACATTTTTACGTTTTTTAATAAAAGCGATTTCCTCGGCGCACAGGTATTCTTCCAAATCTTTGCGTGCATTAAAACCCCTTAACGATTTACTTAAAGCATAACACCAGGCAATTTGCCTTTTGATGAAACGTTCTTTAAATTGCTCAACCTCATCTAAACCATAAGGATTTTCGACGAAAGACAATATCTGACGTGATAGCGTTCTGGAATCGTTAACGATAGCTCCCCAAAGAATTCTGGCCTCCCACCACCTATCGTAAGCCTGGTTAGACCGAAATGCCAATAGCAGCGAAATGATTGTGCCTAGTAAAGCGGGTACAGCAACAGGAATGGAAATGCGTGTAACATGAAAGTTTTCATATAATACCACAATACCTATAGAGTAGCCAATAACAAACAGGAGTTCTTTTTTGATCTTTCCGAATATATAAGTGAGCGGAATATTATTTCGTAACAGCATAATATAAATTTTAAAATGTGATAATTAAGCGTTTGCTTCTTGCAACTGTGTTTCGTGTATTTTTGTGTCAATTAAGTTTTCGCTTGCATGAACGGTCAACGTGTTTAATTGAATTACTTCACAGCCGGCACGTTCTGTTAATATTTTAGGGTCGATACTATATTTATTGATCGGCGTAAAATTGTATTCTTTTAAGTAGGCAATACGTTCTACATCAAAGGCTTCGATAAAGTTTTTGAAAGCCGCTACCGTACTTCCATAAAAATATTCGATCCCGATAGTATTGATCTGTGTAGGGTATTTTGCCTTGGCCTGATTGATCTGCTGATAAAATTCGTCGCTAACATTTTCGTAATCACGGCTGCGGCGACTCAACATTAACATATCAGTTATCGAATCGGATAGTTTAAAGGCGTGAACAAAAATGATGTTTACGCTTTCGTTTTTTTGATGTTGAACAAGCGCATCAATAATTTTAACGCTTTCTAATTTAAAGTCGGTTGGTACTAATACTGTTTTCATCGCTATATCTTGTTTAAATGAATTGAAAAATTATTTATACAAGTTTAGCCTGATGTTATTATAGCGAAATAAGAGCGAGATTAGAATGAGATTAGAGTGTACTCCTTTTTTGAATAATCAATGGTTAACTGTATAAATTGGTTAAGCGGTTAATTGTACCTCTCGTTTAATTACAGTTAACCAGGTAAACGGTTTAAACAATTAACCTGTTACAGGTAATAAAACCTTAATCTCTGAGCCAATGCCTTCCTGCGATTTAATAGCGATACTACCTCTGTGTAAACGGATAATATTTAAAGAAAGTGGTAAGCCAACGCCGTAGCCCTTAAAATCGTTGGTGTTAGATGCACGGTAAAAGGGTTCGAATATATGCTGGATATCTGACTGCGGTATTCCAATCCCTCTGTCTGTTACAGCAATCGAAAGCATATTGGCATTACTTTCGATACTAATGTTTACCAGATTTTCATTTGAGTATTTACAGGCATTGTTTACAATATTGCTGATGGCAAGTTTGATCAGGTTTTTGTTGACCCGAAGTGTTAGTAATTCTTCATCGTCAGGGAGTTTGGTAAAATCGATTTCTATTTTACTGTTGGGGTGTACCTGGTTAACCGATTCTTTAATTTCCCATAACAGTTCGTCCATCCGTACCTCTTCCCAGGGTTGGTTTTTCCCATTAAAGCCCGATTGTGCCAGGCCCAGTAAACTGGTTAAGATATGTTCTAATCTTTCTGCCTCATCTTTAATTTTCGCTAAAGCTTTTTCCTGTTTTGCGGTATCTTCGATGGTTTTCATCGCCAGTTCAACCTCCCCGCTAATAATGGTTAAAGGTGTTCTTAATTCGTGTGAAGCATTGCTGATAAAGTTATTCTGCGTTTCGAAAGCTGTTTCCAAACGGTTAAGCATGTTGTTAAAGGTTTGGGCCAATTGCGACATTTCATCATTCCCTTCTTTAACATCTAATCTCAGGTGTAGATTTTCTGCTTTTATTTTTTTAACACTCTTAATTACATTTCTTAACGGCATTAACATGTAATTAGAAAATTTCCAGCCAACCACAAAAGATAAAATAACAGAAAGGAAAAAACCGATAATCAAGATTCGTTGCAGGTCTTTTAGCTCCCGAAAGCCAAAGGGGTCGTTTGCCGAAACAATTACGATATATCCTTTACTTGGGTTTTTAAAGAATTTGCCAGCATAAAAGTGATTCTCCACACGATAACGTGCTACATATCCGGCATTTATGCGGTTGTAAAAACTAGCTGGTAACTCTCGGTCCAGTTTATTAGTTGGTTTTCCAGCTTCTATGATGTACTCTTTTTCTGAAGGCAGACGTTCAAGGTATTGATTACGCATTTTAGCATACACCTTATTGTTCTCGTCTTCGTACAATTTAATCTGCGCAGCAATATTAACCCTGGCTTCTAAACGTTTATAAAAATCTTCAAAGGCAAAGTCGTTAGAAAAATACCAGACAAAACCACTTAACAGGGAGATAATAATTGCCGATAAAATGGCGAAAAGTAAAGTGATTTTTTTGGCAATCTGCATTATTTATCTTTTAATATATAGCCCAGGCCTACTGCGGTATGGATAAGCTTTTGATCGGCGTTTTTATCTATTTTTTTGCGAAGATAATTAACATAAACATCAACCACATTGGTGCCGAGGTTAAAATCGATATCCCAAACGTTTTCTAAAATATCTATCCGGGATAAAATTTTAGATTTATTTTTTGCCATGTATTCGAGTAAGCGATATTCTGTTGCAGTCAGTACAATTTCCTGTTGATTGCGCTTGACCGTTTTCGCGCTTAAATTTAGCTGGAGATCTGCAATGGAAATGATCTGATCTTGTGAAACTACCCCATGATATCGCCTCAGCAGCATTCTGATCCTTGCAAAAAGCTCAGCAAATTTAAATGGCTTGATTAAATAATCATCTGCACCATTATCCAGTCCGTTTACCACATTTTCGGTAGTACCTAATGCGGTAAGCATAATAATAGGTGTATTTGGTTTTTGTTCTTTAATGATTTTGCAGAGCTCCAGTCCATTTATTCCAGGTAGCATGATATCGAGAATAATCAGGTCGAACTGATTTTCTAAAGCCATCTGCTTCCCGATTAAGCCATCAGGAGCTATACTCACCGTAAAGCCTTCGTCGCTTAAACCTCTCGAAATTACAGATACAACGCTCGGTTCATCTTCTACAAGTAATAAATTCATTTGCTGGCAAGTAATCTAAAAAATAGGGAATTACAAAATCTTAATTGCTGCTTAGTCGGTTTTTAATGTTTTTTTAACGTAAAGCCGACACAATTGTTTGGATTACTACAAATTATGGCAAAAAAAAGCCTCCCAAGCGAGAGGCTGTAAATAATTTTAACTAGTCTTAGACTATGTTCACAATGACAATACTCCGTGCTTTCCGTGGCTCCGTGGCAAATAGTTGTGCTCGGATCGATTAAACTCCCTTTTCTGATTTTTCTTTCAGAAATTTTAGCCCATCTTCAAAATCCTTGCCGATCATTTTATCCATACTCACAAACACACACATCCACTTACTGATCAGGTTATTTTCTCCACTCATTGTCCAGGTTACCTTATTGCTGCTTCCCTCAGGTTGAATGTCGAATTTGGTGTCTGCTAAACTTTCAAAAGGTTCGATAAATTTTAATTCAATATCTACCTGTTTGTTAGGTGCTACACTTTTTATTTTCATGTAGCCACTTCCTGTTTCCTTACCTTTCCATTCGTAGATATGCCCAGGTTCGCCAGCAACCCCACCATAGGTCGTTTTAGCTGTAGGCTCCATTTTTGCCCATGGATTCCATTTGTAGAATTCTTTAAAGTCCGCCACGTTTTTGTAAATCACACTGTCTGGAGCATTGATTACTGTAGACCTGGTAACGGTATAACTTTTAGGCAAGAAAAAGCCACCTACAATAATGATTATTGCCAATACGACAATAATGCCAAGTAAGATTTTTAGGAATTTCATAATTTGATTTTAGTTTGGTTAACTAAATTTATAAAGAAAGCAGTTGAAATCAAAGTAAAAAAACTTAAACAATTTTAATCTTCGGTTGCGGTGCATTGATTTTGAAATGCATTAAATCGGCAATAGATTGTGCTTTTTGTTTGATCAGATCTGCATTAGCTCCCGCAAAAAGATCATTAACGGTTTGGAAGAATAGATTTTTCCAGGTTTCGAAGGCTTCAGTTTGTAGTGGTGTTTGCTCATTTAGTGTAAAATGGGTAAGCATAGGATTACCTTTATAAGTGGCCTTTCCAAAGAGAATGCTTTCCCAGAAATCGTACATTTTTGGTAGGTGGTGCGACCAGTCTACTTTGGCAACATCGGTAAATATTGGCCCAATATGTTTGTTAAGGGCTACATTTTTATAAAACGTATCCACTAAAAGCATAATATCATTCCTGTCACTGATGTCGTTCTTCATTACCTTGTATTATTTATAAAGCCTGAGGATCATTTTCCTGTAATCAATAACGGCTTTATATTGCATTAATATATCTCCGCCAATAATACTTATAATAGGTGGGTGGCCAAACTGTTGATACGTTTCGCTAACCGATTGCAGATCAAAAGCCACTGTTTCGTAGTTTTTGAGCTTTAACGGTCCGATTTTTAGTTCAGGGATCGTTGCCTGGATGGTAGTGGTGGTGGTAAAAAGGGTAGCTGCATTAATTTCGTCTGATACCTGTAGGGTTTCAGAGAGGTGTTGCTCAATTAACGATTTATCGAATACACTACGTGAGGCACCAGTATCTAAAACTGCAAAATGTTTTTCCTTAAAAACAACAACTTCCACCAAAAGGTGGAAGCCGTCATCTTGTAAGTTGATCAGTTTTAGTGGGATTGAAATTGATCTCATTATTTATTGCTGTCTACTGTCCTTCGATTAAACTCAGGATGACAATTTATTTAAGTGAAAAAAAGCCCCGGATTACAAAAATACACGGATGATAAATCTATTCCGTGCTTCTGTGTTTACGTGGCAAAAAAATCTTTTATCTTTCTGTGGCAAAAAATAAAGTATGTTGGTGTTAAACCAACTTCATTTCTGCCAGTACACTGTTCATATTCCTTACCGCATCGGCACTTTTGTTAAATGCAGCCTGCTCATCATCGGTTAATTTAAAATCGATGATTTTTTCCCATCCATTACGGCCAATAATTACCGGTACACCTAAACAGATATCTTCCTGTCCGTATTCTCCTTCGAGGGAAACACAGCAGGTAAATAATTTTTTCTCATCACGTAAAATCGCTTCAACCAGTGCAGCACCTGCAGCACCTGGTGCGTACCAGGCAGAAGTGCCAATTAAACCTGTTAAAGTAGCACCACCAACCATCGTATCTGCTGCAACTTTATCCAGCGTAGCTTTATCCAGTAAATTACTTACTGGTAAACTTTGGTACGTAGCTAAACGGGTTAAAGGAATCATCGTGGTATCGCCATGGCCTCCAATCACAAAGCCCTGTAAATCGTTTGGATTGCAATTTAAAGCTTGCGATAAATAAAATTTGAAACGGGAGCTATCTAAGGTTCCACCCATGCCGATAATGCGGTTTTTAGGCAGACCTAATGATTTTAAAGCTAAATAGGTCATCGTATCCATCGGATTACTAATCACGATGAAAATGGCTTCAGGAGAGAATTTTAAAATATTTTCGGCAACACCTTTAACAATACCAGCATTAATACCTATGAGTTCTTCTCTGGTCATCCCTGGTTTACGGGGCAAGCCTGAAGTAATTACCACGACATCAGAACCAGCAGTTTTGCTGTAATCGCCTGTTACACCGGTAATTTTGGTGTCGAAACCCAAAAGGGTTGCAGTTTGCATCATGTCGATTGCCTTGCCTTCGGCAAAACCCTCTTTAATATCTAACAGGACAAGTTCGTTCGCCAATTCTTTGCGGGCAATATTATCTGCACAAGTGGCACCAACTGCGCCTGCGCCAACAACCGTTACTTTCATATATTTTATTTTAATGGTTTGCGTATCGTTAAATATTTAATCGAAGGTAGAAATAAATATAAGGTTTAAAAATCCTTTTCAAAACTTTATAATTTGATGATGGTTTACTTAATAAGTTCAAAAGCAGAAGCATAAAAGTAAAGGCCAATTATGGAAAACAAACCCATTTCAAATATCGATTATAAAGCCTTTGAAGGTAAATGGTATTCATTATATTCCATCCCAACATTATTGGATAAACATTGGAAACAAACTACCGAAACCTACACGCTGGCCGACAACGATCATTTTGATGTTTATACTACTTATCACAAAGAAGGAAAACCTGAAGAAAAGTCGATCACTTCCAAACTGTTTTTCGATGAAGAAAAGCATGATGGTGATATGAAGGCACAATTTTTATGGCCTTTTAAAATCGGTTACTGGATTATCGAACTGGCTGACGATTATAGTTATGTGGTTGTAGGTCATCCCGATGAAAAGTACCTGTTTATTATGGCACGCGAACCCAAGATGGAGGCCGATTTATTGGTGCACATCATCGAAAGGTGCAGGCAGAAGGGGTATGACGTAAGTGAGTTGGTGAGTCAGGAGCATTTTTAAAAATTTCCTGTCATTCTGAGGGGGTAATTTATGGTGTAAAAATCAATAGGAATGACAGATTTTTTTTTTGGCAAATGGCAGTCTGCAAGATATCGTAATTGCGAGGAAGGCTTTTCGTTTCTCCTTGCAATAAAGAGCTTTCTATTGGATTCTGTTAATGATAGCTTAGTCAAGAATCCCATCGCTCAATTATAAAACCGGTTTGGAAAGCAGTTACAGTGAAATGTGGGTTATTACAGTCCCGCTATACGCTTTATCCCGATAGAAAAAATCGGGATGTTCGCTCCTATCGGGTTTATTTACTGTGGATAGGAGCACAGACTGCCCAACCTAAACCCGACCGTAGCGGTATGCTGATTTTTCATCAGCAGAAGCGGGGGCGGGACTGAAAAGAGCGATGAAAAACCGAACCCCACATTTCCCAAAAAAAAACTTTTGAAGTTATTATGCCTTTTTTTCTGATTGGGAAAGCAATCGCAGTGCCGATTAGGACGGAATATATTTTCTTATTTTCCACCATATTTTGTTGATAAAATCTGACAAAAGCACCTGCCAAAATTCCTATTTTTGAAGAACCGTTATTATTCTGAAACGGTTAATTCTTTAAGCACAATATGTATTTAATTTTTGATACTGAAACCACTGGTTTGCCTCGTAATTATAACGCACCCATTACCGATACGGATAACTGGCCACGTTGTATACAAATTGCATGGCAACTGCACGATGAGATGGGGAGATTGGTTGAGCATCAGGATTATCTGGTTAAACCAGAGGGATTTAATATTCCGTACGATGCAGAGCGGATTCATGGTATTTCTACCGAACTGGCTACCGAACAGGGTATTGGTTTCGACGAGATGCTGGCGAAGTTTAACGAAGTTTTAAACAAGGCCAAATTTATTGTAGGCCAGAATGTGGGCTTCGATGTGAACATTATGGGCTGTGAGTTCCACCGTTTTGGTGTAGCCAACCGTTTGGCAGAGATGCCCGTTTTGGATACCTGTACTGAGGTTACCGCACAGCTTTTACAATTACCAGGAGGTAGGGGTGGAAGGTTTAAACTGCCAACCTTAACCGAGTTACATTCTTATTTGTTTGGCGTTCCATTTAACGAAGCCCACAATGCAACTGCCGATGTGGAAGCAACTACACGTTGTTTCCTGGAATTGGTAAAAAGAGAGGTTTTTAAAAAAGAAGAATTACAGGTTGATGTAGAATATTTCCCTCGTTTTAGAGAGGTAAACCCAGCTACCATTGAAGGTGTTGGATTAAAACACATCAATTTAAAGGCAGCTTCTGATGAAATCCGCAAACGTTTACAAAAAGCCGAAGGCGGCGGAATTTCGAAGCAGGAACTTGCCGGGAACAAACAGGAACTGGCAGCAGCAACTTTTGTACATTTACATAACCATACCCAGTTTTCGGTACTGCAAAGTACCATCAGTATCCCCGATCTGGTAAAAGCTGCGGCAGCACAAAAAATGCCTGCAGTAGCCATGACCGATCATGCGAACATGATGGGGGCTTTTCATTTTGTAAACAATGTTTTAAACCACAACAAAGCCGCCGAAGCGAAAAATGCTGCCGCAATTGAGGCGGGCGAACGTCCAACTGAAGTGGTAATGACGCCGATTGTTGGAGTAGAATTTTTTGTTTGTAATAATCACTTAGACCGGACCGCTAAAGACAACGGTTACCAGATGGTACTGTTGGCGAAAAATAAAAAAGGCTATCATAATTTAGCTAAAATGTCTTCTATCGCTTATACCAAAGGTTTTTATTACGTTCCACGTATTGATAGGGAAGTAATTGAACAGTATAAAGATGATATTATTGTTTTATCGGGTAACCTTTCCGGGGAGATTTCGAATAAAATTTTAAACATGGGCGAGAGCCAGGCTGAAGAAGCGCTGATCTGGTGGAAAAACATGTTTGGCGATGATTTCTATGTGGAGGTGATGCGTCACAATCAGGAAGATGAAGACCGTGTAAACGAATCGTTGATTGCATTGGCTCGTAAACATGCTGTTAAATTGGTCGCCACCAATAATACCTATTACATTAACAAAAAGGATGCGAATGCCCACGATATTTTGCTTTGTGTAAAAGATGGCGAAAAACAGGCCACACCAATTGGCCGTGGCCGTGGTTACCGTTATGGTTTGCCCAATCAGGAATATTATTTCAAATCTGGCGATGAAATGAAATCGCTTTTTGCCGATTTGCCAGAGGCGATTGTCAATATAAAAGAAATTGTAGATAAGATCGAAATCTACAAACTTGCCCGTGAAGTACTCTTACCTAAATTCGATATTCCTGAAGAGTTTTTGGTTGCTGAGGACGAAGCCGACGGTGGAAAACGTGGGGAGAATAAATTTTTACGTCACCTTACTTACGAGGGTGCCAAGAAACGTTATGGTGTATTAACCCCTGAAGTTACCGAACGTTTAGATTTCGAATTACAAACCATTGAGAAAACCGGTTATCCGGGTTATTTCTTAATTGTACAGGATTTTATTGCCGAAGCCCGTCGCAGGGATGTTTCGGTAGGCCCTGGCCGTGGCTCTGCAGCCGGATCGGTAGTGGCTTATTGTTTGTGGATTACGAATATCGATCCCATTAAGTACGATCTCCTTTTTGAGCGTTTCTTAAATCCCGATCGTGTATCCATGCCCGATATTGATATCGATTTTGACGATGAGGGCCGTGGCCGTGTAATGGAATATGTAATTGGCAAATATGGCTCCAGCCAGGTGGCACAAATTATCACTTATGGAACCATGGCCGCCAAATCTTCTATCCGAGATACAGCAAGGGTGTTGGATTTGCCGCTTTTTGAAGCAGATAAGATTGCCAAGCTGATTCCGAACATGAAGCTCGCCAAAATCTTTACGCTGGATGAGAAAACACTAAAAGAAGCTTTGCGTCCTGATGAATATGAACGCGTTGTTGAATTGAAAAACCTTGGAGGCTTAAAAGATTTGAGTGCCGAAACCATTCAACAGGCACAGATTTTAGAAGGCTCTTTGCGGAATACCGGTATCCATGCCTGCGGGGTGATTATTACGCCAAGCGATATTACCAATTTCGTTCCTGTTTCTACAGCAAAAGACTCTGATTTATATGTTACCCAATTTGATAACTCGGTTGTAGAAAGCGCGGGTTTATTAAAAATGGACTTTTTGGGTTTAAAAACCCTTACCCTGATTAAAGATACCGTAAAACTGGTTAAAAAACGCTTTGGTATCGATCTCGATCCGGATAACTTTCCCATCGATGATGTTTTAACCTACGAGCTTTTCCAGCGGGGTGAAACCATCGGGATTTTCCAGTACGAGAGTCCGGGTATGCAGAAATACATGAAGGAGCTGAAACCAACGGTTTTCGACGATTTAATTGCGATGAACGCATTATATCGCCCAGGACCAATGGAGTACATTCCGAGTTTCGTTCGCCGTAAAAATGGCGAAGAAGAAATTAAGTACGATTTAGATGCCTGCGAAGAGTATTTGAAAGAAACCTACGGAATTACCGTTTACCAGGAGCAGGTAATGCTTTTATCGCAGAAACTGGCTGGATTTACCAAAGGTGAGGCCGACGTGCTGCGTAAGGCGATGGGTAAGAAACAGAAAGACGTTCTGGATAAAATGAAACCAAAGTTTGTGAAACAAGCGGCCGAAAAAGGTCATGATGCCACAACTTTAGAAAAAATATGGAAAGATTGGGAAGCTTTTGCATCCTACGCTTTTAACAAATCGCACTCTACCTGTTATGCATGGATTGCCTATCAAACAGCTTATTTAAAAGCACATTATCCTGCTGAATATATGGCTGCGGTACTGTCGAACAATATGAGTGATATTAAACAGGTAGCCTTCTTTATGGAAGAATGTCGCCAGATGAGCGTTACGGTATTGGGACCTGATGTGAACGAATCTGATCTCAAATTCTCGGTAAATGCCAAAGGCGAGGTTCGTTTTGGAATGTCGGCAGTAAAAGGTGTGGGTGAAAAGGCGGTAGAAAGTATTATTGAAGAAAGATTAGCAAATGGGCCTTATGGTAATGTATATGATTTTGCTAAACGTTCCAATACCCGTATTGTAAATAAAAAAGCTTACGAGAGTTTTGTTTATAGCGGCGCTTTCGATGCATTTGGAGGTCATAGGGCACAGTATTTTTATATCGGCCCGAACGATAAAATGAATGGCATTGAAAAGATTATTAAATATGCCAACGATTTTCAGAACAATGAAAGTACCTCACAAGCTTCCTTGTTCGGGGGGTCTAAAGCTGATCTGATTTTAGAACCAAGTTTGCCGGTTTCGCCTGAATGGGCATTAATGGACAGGTTAAAATACGAAAAGGATGCGATTGGGATTTTCCTTTCCGGTCACCCTCTGGATAATTATAAACTCGAACTCGATAAATTCTGTACCCATGGGGTTAAACAGCTAAGCATCATCAATAAGGTGCGTATGGGCGATAACAATGAAGATATATTGGCTGAATTCGAAAAACTAAAAAACCGTGAGCTTTGTGTAGGTGGACTTGTAGTCACCGCATCGCAAAGGATTACCAAAACAGGTAAGCCATTTGGTACTTTTGTTTTCGAAGATTACGACGATGCCAGTGAAATGGCCTTGTTCGGCGAAGATTTTTTAAAGTTTAAATCGTTTTTAACAGAAGGATATTTCTTACAGATCAGAGGTAGGGTAGGCGAGCGTTTCGGTAAAGCCGGTGATTGGGAATTTAAAATCACAGCAATTAACCTAATGTCTGAGCTGAGGGATAAATTAGCTAAAAGTTTAACGATCCAGGTGCCGATTGAGCGGGTTAACGATCAGCTGATGCGCGAGATTGAAGCCATACTAGCAGACAATAAGGCAAACTCTGAGCAGCAAAACTGCCAACTTAACTTCGCTATTTTTGATCGGGAAAAGGAGATTATGCTGGATATGCCTTCCAAAAACCTTAAAATAAATCCAAGCAATAAGTTTTTAGAACAATTACTCGGGCTTAATGTTGTAAATTACAAGCTGAACTAAGCGATACGCGTTTGGCGCCGAGCGTTTAGCCCATCTAACGCAAAACGCAATACGCCCACCGCTTTCCGCATTTACCAAAATAATGTCAAATTGACATTGCGGATGGGTTGGCATTACAATTGAATACATATATTTGAACATAAAAAAAATAATTATGGCATTAGAAATCACAGATGCAAACTTCGAGGAGCTTGTATTAAAATCAGATAAACCCGTATTAGTAGATTTTTGGGCAGAATGGTGTGGCCCTTGTCGCATGGTTGGTCCAGTAGTAGAAGAAATCGCAAAAGAGTATGATGGTAAAGCGGTAGTTGGAAAAGTAAACGTTGATAACAACCCTCAAATTTCAATGCAGTTTGGTATCCGTAACATCCCAGCTTTATTATACTTTAAAGATGGTCAGGTTGTAGACAAACAAGTTGGTGCTGTTCCAAAATCAGTATTAGCAGAAAAATTAAACAAGCAATTAGTTTAAATAAAGGTTGAAGGTAAAAGGTAGAGGGTTTAAGGTAAACGCAAAATCTTCAAAACTTCACTAATAATATTACAAAAACCCAGGTTCATTTGATGGATTTGGGTTTTTTATTGCAAACATAATTTTGTTTCTTTAATAAAAAACTAACAATCATGTCTATTAACTTATTTAACAATAAAACTTTAGGTATTTTATTGGCAGGTATAACACTAAACTGTGCAAATGTTGCATGTGTATCGGCGCAGAATCCTGTTGAAACCAACGAACCATCAGCAGATTATAAGCCTGCATTTGCCGGGCAGACCAGAATTGCAGGTGTAAAGACGAAAACCCCTCTTGATATTAAGATTATTAATGAAAAGCTGGAAAATCCATGGGCCATTTCGGTTCTTCCAAACGGAGGTTTCCTAATTACCCAAAAGCAGGGTACCATGGTGATTCTTACGCCAGATGGAAAATTAAGTAAAAAGATAACCGGTTTGCCAAAGGTAGATCCATCTGGCCAGGGTGGTTTATTAGATGTAACCTTAGATCCTAACTTTGCTAAAAACAGAATGATTTACTGGGCTTATTCAGAGCCTCAGGATAAAGGCGTTTTATTGGCCATTGCAAAAGGTAAATTGGCAGCTAACGAAACGACCATTGAAAACCAAAGCATTATTTACCGCGCTACACCAGCTTATGGCGGTAAACTGCAATACGGTTCGAGAATTGTTTTCGATAAAAATGGCAATTTATTTGTAAGTACAGGTGAACGTTCTGGTAGTGATATCCGAATCCAGGCACAATATTTAAACTCTTCTTTGGGTAAAATCCTGCACCTTACTACTGATGGAAAAGCGGTGGCCAACGGCCCGTTTGCAGGCAAGGCAGATGCAAAACCAGAAATTTATGCCTATGGATTACGCAATCCTGATGGTTTGGCTATTAATCCATTAACCGGAGATTTATGGGAAGCAGAATTTGGACCAAAAGGAGGTGATGAAGTAAATATCATTAAACCGGGCAAAAATTATGGCTGGCCAATCATCACCTACGGAACAGAATATAGTGGTAAAAAAGTGGGCGACGGTATTCAGCAAAAAGAAGGGATGGAGCAACCCGTTTACTACTGGAATCCAAGCATTTCGCCAGGTTGTATTGCTTTTTACAACAGCAGCAGCATTGCCGAATGGAAAGGGAATTTATTTGTAGGTGGTTTGGGCGGATCGCACATTATCCGGTTAGTAATAAAAGATGATAAAATTGTTGGCGAAGAGCGTTTGCTGGAAGGCAAAGGCGAACGTTTCCGCGATATGGTAGAGGGTAAAGACGGAGCGCTTTATTCAGTAACCGATAATGGCCACTTGTTTAGAATAGCGAAGAAGTAAGTTAAGTAATTATAAAATATAGATCCCGAGTTCATTTATGGAGCTCGGGATTTTTTATTTTAAGCTCATTGTTCGTTGTTTTTTGAAAAAGTGGGGTTCTGCTTTTCATGGCATTTTCAGTCCCGCTGTCCGTTTTAGTCCCGATTTTCAATCGGGAGCTGCCACTACCATCGGGTTTATTCACCACGGCTAGCAGCACAATCGGTGCCACCTAAACCCGACCGTAGCGAGATGCCGATTTTTTTAATCGGCAGAAGCGGGGGCGGGATTGTACAGACCTAAATGTTGCTGTTGCTTTCCAAATCACTTCAAAAAATGACACGTGATATCTCTTTTTTTAACCATTTGACCGAAACGTAACTTCCAAACTATACTTATCGATAAAATATATTTTTTCCATCCAAACCTGATAAGTTTTTAAGAATTTTTAATAAATCTTTTATTAGCTTTACCATATGCAGGCTGTAAACTATGAAAACGAAACAAGCTATGGTAATTTAGAATTGCTTGCACAGCAAGTAGTAGAAGGTTTTATTACCGGACTGCATAAAAGTCCGTTTCATGGCTTTTCGGTCGAATTTGCCGAACACCGTCAGTATAATAATGGCGATAATGTTAAAAATATCGACTGGAAATTATACGCCAAAACGGATAAACTTTACAGTAAACGTTTCGAAGAAGAAACCAATTTGCGTTGTCAGTTTGTGATTGATGTTTCCTCATCAATGTACTTCCCCGAACCCAAAAATAATAAACTGATTTTCTCCATACAGGCAACTGCATCATTAATGTACCTGCTGAAGAAACAGCGCGATGCCTTTGGTTTAAGCTTATTTACGGATGAAATATTGTTGAATTCGCCGGCAAAGTCGACTACGGTACACCAGAAATATTTATTTACACAATTAGAAGACCTGCTGCACAAACCTAAGGTAAATGCGCAGACAAATTTAAGCGAAGCTTTGCATCAGGTTGCCGAATTAATTCATAAACGCTCTTTGGTTATTATTTTTAGCGATTTATTTAATACGCAGACCAGTACAGCTAAAACGGATGAATTTTTTGATGCCCTGCAGCATTTAAAATTTAACAAACACGAAGTGGTGGTTTTTAACGTGGTGGATAAATCAAAAGAAGTTGATTTCAATTTTGAGAACCGCCCATACCAGTTTATCGATATGGAAACCGGCGAAACGATTAAAGTGCACACCAATCAGGTAAAGGAAAATTATACTGCGGCGGTTTCTACTTACCGGCAGCAGATTGCACTAAAATGTGCCCAATATAAAATCGACTTAATTGATGCCGATATGAATGATGGCTTTTATCCGGTCCTTCAGTCTTATTTAATCAAACGGCAGAAATTAGGCTAAAATTTTGATGCAAACAACACCGGTTCAGTGCTGTTTAATAAAACGATTTAAATTTTAAACTCCCTAATATGTTAGAAAAAGGCGCTATAGCACCAGATTTCGAATTGAATGCTACTCCCGATCAGAAAATAAAACTTCAAGATTTTAAAGGTAAAAACGTTATCCTGGCTTTTTATCCTGCCGACTGGAGCCCGGTATGCAGCGACCAAATGGCACTTTATAACGAGATGTTAAAATATTTTAATAAGTATGATGCCCAGATTTTCGGTGTTTCTGTCGACAGCGTTTGGTGCCACCTCGCTTTCGAAGAAAATAGAAAATTGCATTTCCCCTTATTGGCCGATTTTGAACCAAAAGGCGCCGTGTCAAAAGCTTATGGTGTGTATGATGAAGAACTTGGCGAAAGTAAAAGGGCACTTTTTGTGATTGATAAAGAAGGGAAAATTGCCTGGAGTTATTTATCGCCAATAGCCGTTAATCCTGGTGCTGACGGAATTTTAGAAGCATTAGAGGAATTAGATAAGAAATAAGTTATGAGTACTTTAAAACCTGAAATCAATAATCAAGATCATGTCCAGGGCGATGATTCGGCTAGTGTAACCATTGTGGAGTTTGGCGATTATCAATGCCCTTATTGCGGCAATGCCTATCCGATTATGAAGGAAATTGAGGAAACATTTGGCCATCAGATCAGATTCATCTTCCGGCATTTTCCCTTGGCAAATGCCCATGAATTTGCGTTTCCAGGGGCCATTGCTGCAGAAGCGGCAGGTTTGCAAGGTAAGTTTTGGGAAATGCACGATGCACTCTACGAAAATCAATACCGCCTGGATGGTGAGCTGTTCGACGAATTGGCTGAAACCATTGGTTTAGATTTGGAGCTGTTTCAGCAAGACAGCACTTCAGAAGAGATTAAACGAAAAATAGAAGATGATTTTGATAGTGGTGTACGGAGTGGTGTAAATGGAACGCCTTCTTTTTACGTAAACGGGACTAAATTTGACGGGGGTGCAACAGACCTTTACCAGATGCTTAAAGAAAGTGCTGAATAACTTGCCAAAGAAGTCAATTTTGTTGGCAACAGGCTATTTAAACTTGATTTCTTCTAAAACAAAAAACCTCATGTATTTTGCAATACATGAGGTATCAGATAAGGGTAACCGGAAAACTAAAAAACTAATTATGAGTTTTTAGAATTTAACAAAATTGAAATCGCTTCGTGTTTTGTTATTTCAAAGGTGCACTTCATTTATGAAGTTTTAGTGAAGAAAACCTCACCTTATCGCAGTTGCAATACTTATGTTACAACTGAAAATAAATATAAAAGCGGTTGCATCATAAATATAAAATTGTCATCCTGAGCCTGTCGAAGGGTTTGTTTAAATGACTTGTAAAGCATTTCCATTACTTTCCTGAATCAACGTGACAAATTGGAAAGGGAAATCACAAATATGATACAGCCTCTTTCTGACGATTAGGTTCATTACTTTTTCGAATACATCTCTTGTAGCTGCGCTAATGCCGCTACCAATTTATCCTCATCACCTGCTAAACAATAATATTTAATTCCATTTTTATCGTTATCAGGCTCATCTTCACGTTTGTCGAAAACCGGATAGATTGATTTAATTTTGTTGCTGGTTTGTTCCGGACTAACTTTGAATCCTTTCCAGGCGGTTAATTGTGATTTGCTGGTGGTTTCTTCTTTGGCATGATCTGAACTGGCAAAGGTTTTTCCAACGGTAAAAACCCCGTAATTCATTTCCTCATCAATGGAAAATGAATTTGCTGTAATGGTAAATGTAGTTTCAATACCCTTACGTAAAATGTGATCGGTTCCGCCGATGGCTTTTGCCAGCAGTTGATTGATGGTTTTAACGATTTCGGCCTTTGTTTGTGCGTAGCCGCTGAGTGTGGCAGCCAGCAGGAAGACCAGTGTGAGTGTTGTTTTCATAATTCTTTAAGGTTAAATATTTGTGTGTATCTAAA
>NZ_JBWKYI010000046.1:0-21731 GCF_059423705.1 Pedobacter sp. GW460-11-11-14-TSB4 | reverse complement strand
ATATAATAATAATTAACGAGCATTACAAAAGTACAAACTTTATCCGTATTAGCAAGTATTTTTATTAAAAAAATTAAAATTTTTAACAAAAAACACATAAAACACTAAAATTCAGATTAAAAAAACAATCACAAATAGATAAAAATCATATTAAAATTAAATTTTTATATAAAAACATTAGTTTTTTACTTACAAAATCATAATTTAAGGAAATATTTAAGCAAAATGATAAAAGATTTTATAAAAAATTACTTTAATCATCCCAAAACTTACGATGAAATGTTCCTAAATGGTGACAATTACAGAAATCACTATGCAAATTTCATCAGCAATTTCTCTAAAGAGTCGCTCGAAAACCTAAACAAAAAGGAAGAACTCGCCAAAACGCTATTTATGAGTCAAGGTATTACCTTTACCGTGTATGATAGCGGCGAGGGCATCGAAAAAATCTTTCCTTTTGATATTATCCCGAGAATTATCACTTCAACAGAGTGGTCTTTTATAGAAAAAGGGATAAAACAACGGCTAAAAGCGCTGAATCTTTTCTTGAAAGACATTTACAGCAATCAATTTATTTTAAAAGACCAGATTGTTCCTATAAATGTAATTTATTCTTGTCCGCATTTTTTAAGAGAGATGCACAATGTAAATGTATTACACGATATCTATATCCATATCGCCGGCATAGACCTGATCAGAGATCACGACGGAACATTTTATGTACTGGAAGATAATCTTCGGACACCATCAGGCGTAAGCTATATGCTCGAAAACAGGGAAATTACCAAAAGACTATTCCCCGACCTTATTCCCCAATGTGGTGTAAGAAGTGTAACCGAATACCCGGCCATATTATATAAAAATTTAATGAGCCTCTCTCCGAGGGCCGTTTCGAATCCAACCATTGTACTGTTAAGCCCGGGCATGTATAACTCTGCCTATTACGAACATACTACCCTGGCCCGTCTAATGGGCGTAGAATTGGTAGAAGGACGAGATTTGGTGGTTAAAGACCATAAGGTATTTATGAAAACCACTACAGGCCTGCAACAGGTGGATGTGATTTATCGCCGTGTAGACGACGACTATCTGGATCCGCTGGTTTTTAACCCAAACAGCGTACTCGGCGTAGCAGGCCTGATGGGTGCCTATCGCAAAGGAAATGTAGCCATTATTAATGCAGTAGGCAATGGCGTAGCCGACGACAAGGCGGTTTACACCTATGTACCGGATATGATCAGGTACTACCTGAATGAAGAACCTATATTAAAAAATGTACCCACCTACCAGCTCAGCAATAAAGATGAGCTCGATTATGTTTTTGCAAACATTAATACCATGGTGATTAAAAAAACCAACGGAAGTGGTGGATACGGGATGTTAATGGGACACGCTGCCGGCGAACAGGAAACTGAAGCATACAAAATTGAGATCCTGAAAGATCCACGCAACTTTATCGCCCAACCCACCATCAGCTTGTCTTCTGCCCCGTGTTTTATTAATGGAAAACTGGCGCCACGCAGAATCGATCTTCGCCCATTCGCCTTAAACGGACCAGACGGCATTTCAATTGTGCCAGGTGGTTTAACCAGGGTAGCCTTAAAAGAAGGTTCGCTGGTCGTAAACAGCTCGCAGGGTGGTGGCAGTAAAGATACATGGGTTTTAACTTCTTAGAATACAGAATATGTTAAGTAGAGTTGCATCAAGCTTATATTGGCTAAGCAGATATGTTGAGCGCAGCGACGGTATGCTGCGCATGTTAAAAATAAATTACGCTTCCTCACAAGATACCATACAGGAATTCACCTGGAAGCCTGTAATCAGGATTTTTTCTTCAGATGATGAAAATGAATTACTGAATATCCAGCACGATAGCCGGGCAGTGATCGAATACCTCTTGTTAAACCGTGAAAATCCAAATTCGATTTTAAACATCGTTACGCTGGCGCGAGAAAATGCACGGAGCGTTCAGGAACACATCCCTAAAGATTTATGGCAATGTTTAAACGAATATTACCACACCGTTAAGGACGAAAAATTACTGTGGTATGTACAAAAAGATGATCCGGTTACTGCTTTAGACGTTTTGATTAAACAGGTGATGTTATATAACGGAACCGCCGACAGTGTAATGGAACGCGGAGAAAGCAGAAGTTTCATGAATATTGGCAAACACCTCGAGAGAAGTATACAATCGGTTGATATTCTCGATATTAAATTCAGCTCGATCAGCAGCAATCCAGATTTGCTGACCGATATATCCTACTGGAAACATTTACTATTATCCTTAGGCGGTTATGAGCTCTATTTAAAAACCTACCGGCAGGGTTTCGACGCCAAAAACATCATCGAGCTAGCCATGCTGAACAATGATTTTCCAAGGTCGGCACTGTATGCCATGAATAATATTGAACGGTATTTTAACCGGTTAAAAAGCGAAAGTAATATCGAACATTACAACAACCTCTCTTTTAAAATAGGGCGTTTAAAAAGCATGATTACCTATAGTTCGGTTAACACCATGAACGAAGAGCAATTACATCTTTACCTTACAGAGATCAGGGCCGAACTTTTCGGGATTGGAAACCTGTTAAATGAATATTATTTCGCAAATTCATAAAAAGTATTTTTTTAACCACCGATAAAGACAGAGACGATCCTTTAATTAATTTTTAAATCTGCAGTAACATATAAAAAGCCTTATGCCCATTTTCAAAATCAAACATATCACCAACTACAAATATGAATTGCCGGTTCGCGATAGTGCGAATCAGATTATTTTATTTCCGATTAAAGATGATTTCCAGAAAGTGGTTAAACACGACCTGAATATCTCCGGAAGTCCTGAAATTGAAATTTTTATCGATTATTACGGCAATGAGATTGGTACTTTTACTCAAACTGAGCCCCATACACAATTGAAAATCTTCTCCAAGGTAAGTGTAGAAACCTTTGCAAAACCCTTACCGCAGGATGATATGTTTAGTAGTGAGCAATGGAACAGTTTAAACGCCTTAAAATTTGAAGTGCCCTATATCGATTATTTAAGGCAGGAAAGTTTTGAGGGCATTACCCAGTTAAAGGAAACGGCTTTGACGATCAGGAATACCGAAGACACCCCCTATCAAACCGCGATAAAATATTGTGCCCATGTGTTCAATAATTTCGAATACATTAAAGGCGTAACGGCGGTTGATACCACTATTGATGAAATTTTAAACCTTAAAGCAGGAGTTTGCCAGGATTTCGCGCATATATTAACGGCCATGTTACGCTTAACCGGCATCCCGGCGAGATATGTAAGCGGTTACATTTGCCCCAACCGAGATGGTATGCGCGGCGAAGGTGCAACGCACGCCTGGGCCGAAGCCTATTTACCCGAGTACGGCTGGCTGGGTTTAGATCCGACCAATAACTGTATTGCCAACGAAAACCATGTGCGACTGGCCGTAGGCCGTAACTTTACCGATTGTTCGCCGGTAAAAGGTGTTTACAAAGGTGGTTTCGAGCATATCATGGAAGTTAACGTATCTGTAGGTTATAACGATGAAGATTTTAACGATAACGAAACCTACTTCCAGCCAAAAGAAGTAAACTACCCCAAACCTTCAGGAACGATAAGCACCGCCAGATCGAAAAACAGCTATCAACAATATATGGAAGCCATTCAGCAACAACAGCAACAACAGCAGTAGGCAATTTCCAGCCTTCAATTTGCAGTTGGTAGTTGGTAGTTGGCAGTAGGCAGTAGGCAGTTATCAATTATCAGTTGGCATTTCTCCCTTGTAATATTGGTTACTGATATGATTTTGCTAAAAAACTGTCAACTGAAAGCCGAAAACTGTCAACTGATAAAGTTTTTTTTTCTAAATTTGCGCCTTTTACAAATAACAATATGATTAAGAGACAGCAAATTAAAGATTTATTAAAGTCGACAGCATTTGACACAGAAGTAACGGTTATGGGATGGGTAAGAACTTTCCGTAATAATCAGTTTATTGCATTAAATGACGGGTCTTGCATGAGCAATATCCAGGTTGTGATCGATTTTAATAATTTACCTGATGAGCTGTTAAAAAGAATAACAACTGGTGCGGCCATTTCTGCAACTGGTAAATTAATCGAATCGCTTGGTAAAGGTCAATCTGTTGAAATTAAAGCCACAAGTGTAGAAATTTTAGGTGACAGTGATCCGGAAAAGTTTCCGTTGCAACCCAAAAAACACAGTTTGGAGTTTTTACGCGAGATCGCGCATTTGCGTTTCCGTACCAATACCTTTAATGCCGTTTTTAAAGTGCGTCATGCTTTGGCTTTTGCCATTCACCAATTCTATAACGAACGTGGTTTTGTGTACATGCACACGCCTGTAATTACCGCAAGTGATGCAGAAGGTGCCGGTGAGATGTTTAAAGTAACCACTTTAGATTTCGACAATACCCCACGCAGTGAAGATGGTAAAGTAGATTTCTCACAGGATTTCTTCGCCCGCGCAACCAACTTAACCGTATCGGGACAGTTGGAAGGTGAGTTAGCAGCAATGGCTTTCGGACAAATTTATACTTTCGGTCCTACCTTTAGGGCAGAAAACTCGAATACCACACGCCACCTGGCCGAATTCTGGATGATTGAACCAGAAGTGGCCTTTGCAGATTTAGAAGATAACATGCAGCTGGCAGAAGACATGATGAAGTATGTGATTAAATATGCTTTAGACCACTGCAAAGATGAATTAGAATTCTTAAATACCCGTTTAGCGGAAGAAGATAAACAAAAACCACAGAACGAACGCAGCGAATTTAGCTTGTTAGAGAAATTGGATTTCTGTTTAGCCAACGAATTTGAGCGCTTAACCTATACAGAGGCGATCAGGATTTTAAAATCTTCTAAACCCAACCAGAAGAAACAGTTTAAATACCTAATTGACGAATGGGGTGCCGATTTACAAAGTGAGCACGAACGTTACCTGGTAGAAAAACACTTTAAAAAACCTGTAATCTTAACGGATTATCCTGCTGATATTAAATCGTTCTACATGCGCCAGAATGAGCCGGATGCTGAAGGCAGACAAACGGTTGCTGCGATGGATATCTTATTCCCGGGTATTGGCGAAATGATTGGCGGATCGCAACGTGAAGAACGTTTAGACCGCTTAACTAAACGCATGGAAGATTTAAATATTCCGCAAGACGAACTTTGGTGGTATTTAGATACCCGCCGTTTTGGATCGGCCCCACACTCGGGTTTTGGTTTAGGTTTTGAACGTTTAGTATTGTTCGTAACCGGAATGACCAACATTCGTGATGTAATCGCTTTCCCAAGATTCCCGAAAAACGCAGAGTTTTAGGAAGGTTTAGGGTTTAGGGTTTAGGGTTTAGGGAAAACAAATCTTTTATCAAAGAAGTCAAGTTTTGAAAACTTGACTTCTTTTTTTACGTCATACTGAACTTGTTTTACTGCGTAGCTTTCCGCTTTGCTACAGGTCAGTATCTATCTTGCTATAAAGATCCTGAGCTAAACTCTGGATGACGATCCAATGAGTACGCATCAATCGATTTTTTTTACATCGTCCCATGGGGACGCCTCATGGATAGAAACACCAATTGCCAATTGGTGTTTTCGTTTCGTTAGGAACGTTTGGTGATTAAACCCTTTAATATTTCTTCAGCTCTGTCCACCTAAACCTGATTGACGCGGATGTCGATTTTTGAACGGCAGAAGCAAAAAGCAGGACTGAACAAACCTAAGCACTACTGCCCTACCTTTCCAAAAAATAACTCAAAACCAAAGAAGTCAAGCTTTTAAATGAAACTTAACTTCTTTTTTGCTTAAAAATTTCTGCATTAAAGTTTGAGATTTGTTTTTTGGCATATTTAATCTGTTGTTAGCTGCATAACTATATGGTGGCCAACACCTCCATTGTCTTTTTTTCTTTTTCCGAGATAGTTTTCAGGATATTGGATGCTTGTTCAATGTATTTAAACTCTTTTGTTTCACTTACCTTTTCGAACAGCTGTGACACAGTCGTCCAAAGTGTTGCAATTTCTGTAAATGCCTCCCATCCGGTTTTTAGCTTATCAAGCTCCAGCAATTCATAACTTTCTTTTAAGAAATCACGATACAAATTCCTGAATAATGCGCCACCTGTTCCTGCTTTTTCCATAATCATGGCAGATAGTTTAAATTCATGCTCAATGTTTTTACTCTTTTTAAACCATTTCACAATTTCAGCACTTGTTTTCAAAATCCCTTTATAGGCAATATTCGTAATGGGTGGGTTCAGGTATTCGATGGCATTATTTTTAATCGCTATCGGTATGATCTTTTTTAGATCTGGATTACTCCTTTTGCTAGTCTGTTTGAGCGTATAAAACAGGTTTTTCGAAGCCATAGGTCCTTTTTCAGCCCTCGCCAAGGTTAAACTTTCTAAAGAAGTTTTTACCTCCCCGCCTTGCTGTATTGTATCTACTAAAAAAGCATTTTCATGGTCATAGCCATAAATTGCAGCATAGTGGCCTGCAAAATGAAATGGGTTCGAAAAATATTCTAAATGGTAGCAATCCAATTTCAGTCCTACAACCTGCCCATTATCGAGAAGCTGCTTTACGTTATCCCAGGCTTTTTGTTTTGAAGAAGTTTCCTCAACAGTTAATTCGAGATTTAAATTTTCAGCAATATTTTGTGTCAGCAGATCGGTTTTTATTCTCCCTCCTATAAATGGAAAATCCATTATTTTCATATTCCAATAGATAAACCCAAGCCCTTCACCAAGTCCAAAAAGCATGGGTTCGGAAAGTTCAATCCCCAGTTGCAGCAATAAGGTTCCCGTTGCCGTGGTTTCGCAATGTTGTCCGTTAAAAGGCTTTAAATGCTCAATTTTCATTTTAACTGATTAATCTAAAACATTATATTTTTTTTATTCCGAACGTTCCCAGACGAGAGTGGAAATGATTTAAAATCATAAATCACGGTTTAGGAACATCGTTATTTAGATTTAAATTAATTACATCGTCCCATGGGGACGCCTCATGGGTAGAAACGCCAATTGCCAATTGGTGTTTTCGTTCCGTTAGGAACGTTTGGTGATTAAACCCTTAATATTTCTTCTGCTCTGGCCACCTAAACCTGATTGACGCGGATGCCGATTTTTCATCGGCAGAAGCAAAAAGCAGGACTGAACAAACCCAAGCATTACTGCCCTACCTTTCCAAAAAACCAATGGGTTGCCATACGCTAGACTTCCGAAGTTCTGCCTACGCTTAGCCCCTTTTACACTTCGGATTCATCCTTATCGCCCATCATCATGCATACTATCCCCGTACGGATTAGCATGTGCATAATCTACCGCCGAAACCTTATAATCTGTAGGTGCAAAACTAGCCGAAGTACTGAGTGCCATGCCCAATTCGTAACGCGTTGGATAAGGGGTTTTTAACAAACTACCTGCCGGGATGTATGGAAAACTCTCTAAATAACTCTGCATTACACTCGGACTTACGCGCCTGTTGATGTATGCCCTGCTTAACTGATGCGTTTCCCTTAAACCCGCAGCACCTAATAATTCTACCGCGCTGGCTACGGTTAGGTTATGGAAGTTTTTTACCCGAACGGTTTTATCTTCTACCACAAGGCCTTTCATTAAACTCTGATCCTGTGTAGCCACTCCAGTCGGACAAGTATTGCTATTACACTCCAAAGCCTGGATACAGCCTAAAGCGAACATCATTCCGCGGGCAGCATTACACATATCGGCACCAAGGGCTATATTTTTTACCAGATCGAAGCCCGTTGCCACTTTACCCGAAGCAATAATTTTAATGTGTTTTTTCAGGTCGAAACCATTTAAAACATCATATACAAAAGCTACACCTTCGCGCAGCGGCATCCCTACCGAATTCGAAAACTCCTGAGGTGCCGCACCTGTTCCACCTTCGCCACCATCAACGGTAATAAAATCAGGATAAATACCAGTTTCGACCATGGCTTTACAAATGGCATAAAATTCACTTTTACGACCGATACAAAGTTTAAAGCCTACGGGTTTACCATCCGATAAATCGCGGAGTTTCTTCACAAACTCCAATAAACCAATAGGGGTATTAAAAGCCGAGTGTGCAGGCGGCGACAATACATCTTTACCTTCGGGCACTAAACGGATCCTGGCCACTTCTGGTGTAACCTTTTTAGCGGGTAACATACCACCATGACCTGGTTTAGCCCCTTGAGAGAGTTTAATCTCGATCATTTTCACCTGATCGGTTTTGGCCCGCTCAGCATAAGCATCGTAATTAAAGGTGCCATCGGCATTACGGCAACCGAAATAACCGGTACCAATCTGCCAGATTAAATCGCCACCTGGCTGACGGTGATAATCGCTGATTCCACCTTCTCCCGTGTTATGTGCAAAGTTGCCCATTTTAGCACCACCATTTAAAGCCAGAATAGCATTCTGACTTAATGAGCCAAAGCTCATGGCCGAAATATTATAAATACTGGCAGAGTAAGGTTTTTTACAATCTGGTCCGCCAACAATAACACGTGGATCTAAATTTAATTCGTGGTGAGAAATCGCAGCAATGCTATGACTTAACCATTCGTAACCATTATCGTAAACATTTAACTGCGTACCGAATGGAATGGTATCGTTATCTTTTTTAGCACGCTGATAAATGAGCGAGCGGTTTAACCTGCTGTAAGGTGTACCGTTGGTATCGCTCTCTACAAAATATTGATACACTTTCGGCCGCAGTTCTTCCATAAAATACCTCAAACGGCCAAAAACCGGATAGTTCCTGACAATACTATGCTTGGGCTGGTATAAATCGTAAATACCCAGAATAACAAAAGGACCAGTAAAAATGAATGTCCACCATAAAAAGGGATGATACAAGCCCAGCATAATGGTTAGGGCGATTAAAAATGCGGCAATCGCGACGAAAGCTTTTCTCATAATAATAGATTAGCGTATGTTTTGTTAGTACAAAGATTAGGATTATTAAACAACTGACACCATTAATTTGTTATTTTTACGCTATGCTTATTAAGATATATCCAGAGAACCCGAACGAAAGAGCCATTGAACAAGTTGTTGAAGTGTTGAAGAAAGGTGGTTTAATTATCTATCCAACCGATACCATTTACGGTTTGGGCTGCGATATCACCAATCCGAAAGCGATCGAAAAAATCTGCCGTTTACGTGGCATCAAACCCGAAAAGGCCAACTTTTCTTTCATCTGTCACGATTTAAAGCACATTTCCGATTATATCAAGCCAATTGACAATACCACCTTCAGGGTGTTAAAAAAAGCTTTACCCGGGCCATTTACCTTTATCTTTAACGCCAATAATAATGTACCCAAGTTACTCAGTTCCAACAAAAAAACGGTCGGTATCCGTGTGCCCGACAACAATATTGCACGCTGTATTGTAAAAGAACTGGGCAATCCTATCCTATCTACTTCCATAAAGGATGATGATGATGTAATTGAATATTCAACCGATCCCGAGTTGATTCATGAAAAATACGAAGACCTGGTCGACCTGGTAATCGACGGTGGTTACGGCGATAACGAAGCCTCTACCGTGATTGATTGCACCACGGGCGAGTTCGAAGTAATCCGTGAGGGTAAGGGGAATATTGAGGAGTATTTGTAAGCTCTTGTCGTATAAGCCAGACCGCCTATTTTACGAGGATTGTTAGATTGATTTTTTTTTGGAAGTGACGGTTTCAGTTCCCTGTGGCGGCCTCCAGCCCTCCTTTACACTTCAAGTCCTCCCCGATAAAAATCGAGATGCGGGCTTTCCGTTTCAATCAGGCTTAGTAACAAAGGGTGTTTTATCAAACGAGGGAATGACGACCATATTATCACTACCCCCTGCCCCCTAAATTCTATTGATGCCTGGTCTATACGCCACGCTATCTGCACCCTGCTATCCGGCCTGGCAGATTTTCGCAGAAATAAGCATTGAAATTCCTGCATAAAACTTTCAACACCCCATAGCCCAAGGCAATATACAGTCCCGATTTTTCATCGGGGCCTCCATATTGCCGCAATAAGAATTTTGATAGCTTAGTTCAAGAAAGGATGCAAGCCTTGGGCTTTTGTTACTTTTGGGCCAAGCCAAAAGTAAGAGCCCCTTCGGCGGCGGTGAGCCGAGGCAAGCCCGAGCCTGGGGCAAAGAATAGCAAATGCATAAGATTAGCTTCTCTGAGCACTTCGTGGTTCTCACCTGCGCGGGAATGACGACCGTGTTGTTGTAGCTTATAACCACCCCCAGCCCCTCCTTGAAAATAAGGAGGGGAGCTCCCACCCATAGCTTTAAGGTTGCCGCCTGCGCGGGAATGACGATGGTATTATAACTGCCCCTAAATTCTACTCATGCGGGTTTATGCTCCACGCTATCTGCACCCTGCCATCCGGCCTCGGATATGATGGAAGGAGAAAACGTTAAAGCTTTTGCACCTCCTTTCAACATACTACTGCCCCGAGGCAGCACGCCCTTTCCGACCCTTCGTCGGAACTTGTGCTGGCGACCAATAAAGCTTTGACGAATTTATCCTACATCAGATCCCGGCCTTGATTGTTTGTTTCTTTATCATCAAGGATAAAGAAAGAGCCCCTTCGGCGGCGGTGGACCTGTACCGATTTTTCATCGGTAGCCGAGGCAAGCCCGAGCCTGGGGCAAAGAATAGCAAATGCATAAGATTAGCTTCGCTGAGCACTTTGTGGTTCTCACCTGCGCGGGAATGACGACCGTGCTGTAGCTTATAACCACCCCCAGCCCCTCCTTGAAAATAAGGAGGGGAGCTCCCACCCATAGCTTTAAGGTTCCCGCCTGCGCGGGAATGACGACCGTATTATAGCGAGCGTCTTATCCCCCTATCCGCCTTCGGCACCTTTCCCCTGAAAGGGAAAGGACTAAAAGACAAATTACTGCACCCTGCAATATGCACCTTGCTATCCGGCCTGGCAGATTTTTGCAGAAATAAGCATTGAAATTCTTGCATAAACCCCTCAACACCCCACAGCCCAAGGCAATATACAGTCCCGATTCTTCATCGGGGCCTCCATATTGCCGCAATAAGAATTTCGATAGCTTAGTTCAAGAAAGGATGCAAGCCTTGATTGTTTGTTTCTTTATCATCAAGGATAAAGAAAGAGCCCCTTCGGCGGCGGTGGACCTGTACCGATTTTACATCGGTAACCGAGGCAAGCCCGAGCCTGGGGCAAGCCCGAGCCTGGGGCAAGCCCTAGATTAGGGCTAAACCTAGACCAAGCATTAACGCCATTTACAAGATTGCTTCGTCGGCTGAAAAAGCCTTCTCGCAATGACGAACTCGTTGCTAAAATTCATCACATCAACTCCTTTTTCTGCAAAAAACTTTCCCAAAAAAGCACAGTAACGTCTGCATAAACGAAAAATTACCTTATATTATATTTATTTTTCCACATTTCACCGAATTAACATTAAGTTAATCTGATAATTAGGCATTTGCATATACATTTGTTGTAAACAAAACTTATTATATGAAAAGACCTTTACTTCTCATTTTATTTTTTCTGGTTTTCTCTAATTATTTATTTGCCCAGGTTTCATTAACGGCAATCAATACGGCTAAATCAGAGAATTTTGACGGCATGACCGCAACCGGGACTTCATTAGTTGCCGGGTGGAGCGCCGTTAAAGCCAGTGGCACAAGCGCTGCTGCCGTTGGTTCGGCCTTAACCTTAGCCGTTTACAGCACTTCATCGAATGCTGGCGCTGCCTACAACGCAGGAACAGCTGGAGCGGCCGACCGTTCTTTAGGAAGCCTGGCCTCTGGTGCCCTGGTACCAAGATTTGGTGCCGGATTCCAGAATAATACTGGTGCAACCGTAACTTCAATCGATTTATCGGGTGTGATGGAACAGTGGAGAACCGGTTCAACCGCCACCGTTAACGAAAAACTAAATTTCGAATACAGTTTTAATGCCACCAGTATTGCCGATGCAGCAGCCACCTGGCTACCGCTTAGCGGCATGGACCTTAACGAAAAGTTAACCACAACTACCGCCGCAGCTGGCATTGACGGCAACTTAGCAGCAAATCAAACCGCTATTTCAGCAAGCATCACTGCAATTAGCTGGGCAAATGGAGCCACGCTTTATATCCGCTGGACAGATACTGACGATTTAGGAAGCGATGGTATTTACACGATCGACGATTTTAGTATCACGCCAAAAGGCAGTGTTAGCGCTACACCAGTGATATCAGCGTCAAATACAACATTGGTTTTTGGCGATCAGAACATCAATTCAAATTCTACCGCACAAAGTTACACCTTGGGTGGAGCCAATTTAACGGCAGGTGTTTCAGTAAATGCGACAGCACCTTTCTTTGTTTCAAAAGACAATACTACCTTCAGCAGTTCCATCAGCTATACTACAGGCGAAGTTGCCACATCACCATTGGTATATGTGCGTTTCAGTCCAACAGCTGCCGGCAATGCCAGCGGTAATGTTACCCATAGCAGCACTGGCGCTACCCCTGTTAATGTTGCGGTAAGTGGAAACGGCTTATCAACCATTTTAACACTAAACCAAACGGCTTTCGATTTTGGCTCGCAAAATACAGGCACCAATTCTACAGCACAAAGCTTTACCCTATCCGCAACAGGCTTAACCGATGTGGTGAATATTACCACAACAGCACCTTTTTATCTTTCGAAAGATAATGTTACCTATAATATTTCCTTAGTGTATACGGCGGCTGAGCTGGCCACAAGCAAAACGGTTTCGGTACGATTTAGCCCAACAACAGCTTCACCAGTATCGGGTAATATCAGTATCTCGAGCACTGGTGCAGCCACACAGAACATCACTACCGCAGGTGTAGGTACAACACCACCTGCAGCGCCAACGCATATTGTCATATCAGAAGTATATGGCGGTGGCGGAAACACGGGGGCAACTTACAAAAACGACTTTATCGAATTATATAACCCGGGTAACACAGCGGTTGATTTAACCGGCTGGAGTGTACAGTATTTAAATGCTGCCGGAACCGGAGCCTGGGCCAAAACAGATTTAACCGGCAGTATACCGGCTAAAAGTTTCTATCTGGTTCAGGAAGCTGTTGGAGCAGGCGGAACGGTTAATTTACCTACACCTGATGCCACCGGAATTTTAGCCCTTTCGGGTACCACCGGAAAAGTAATTTTGAGCAGCTCAAATGTGCTTTTAACCGGCGCTAACCCGGCCACGGCTGTGGTTATCGATAAAGTAGGCTTTGGTCCAACGGCCACAGGTTTTGAAACCGCACCTACACCGGTAATTTCCAATACCACTTCAATCGAACGTAAAGCCAGTGCAACTTCAACCGCGGCTACTTTAGCCCTGGGTGGTGCAGAAGAGTTTAATGGAAACGGTTACGATACCGATAACAACCTTAACGATTTTGTAGTTACTGCCCCAAATCCTCAAAACAGTACCGTAAAAGAACCAACTGGTGCCAACCATGTGGTCATTTCTGAAGTTTATGGCGGTGGTGGTAATACCGGCGCTACCTATAAAAACGACTTTATCGAATTATACAACCCAACACTTAGTGCTGTCGATTTAACAGGCTGGAGCGTGCAATATGCAAGTGCTACAGGTACTGGCAGCTGGACAGCCACCACCTTATCAGGTTCTATTGCGCCAAAAGGTTTTTACCTCATCCAACAGTCTGCAGGTACAGGTGGTACATTGGATTTACCAACGCCTGATAAGATTGGTACACTTAATTTATCGGGTACAGCAGGAAAAGTATTGTTAAGCAATTCGGTTACCCCTCAAACCGGCGCTAACCCGGTTAGTGCAAATATTATTGATAAAGTTGGTTTCGGAACAGCAAATGGTTTTGAGGGTACTGCCCCTGCCCCCGCTACAACCAATACTTCATCAATAGAAAGGAAAGCGAGTTCAACCTCTGATGCCACCACTATGGGCATTGGCGGTACAGAAGAGTTTGCCGGTAATGGATATGATAGCGATGAGAATTCGTTGGATTTTGTATTGAGGGCTCCAAATCCGCAAAACACTTCGGTAACCGAACCCGCTTCAATGTCTGGTCCTTATTTGGTGGTCACGCCAAAAACTTTAGCCTTCAGCAATCAGGCCATCAACACCACTTCAGCAGCTAAAACTTATGTCTTATCTGCCGGTAACTTAACCAATGCCACTACCTTAACCACAGCGGCACCTTATGCTATCTCGAAAGATAACGTAACCTTTTCTACCACATTAAGTTATAGTGTGGCAGATTTGGCCACCAACCAAACGGTGTATGTAAAATTCAGTCCAACGGCGGTGGGCAATTCAACCGGTGCTGTTTTACATGCCAGTGCAGGTGCAACTTCGGTTTCCCTTTCGTTAAGCGGTCCGGCGGTTGATCCTAACCAAACGGCTTTCAACTTCGAAAACTGTACCACGGTGGGTAGCGGAGCCTTATCCGATGGCTTTTATCAATACAGCGTAACCGGTGCACAAACCTGGGGCTGTACCACTACTTTCGGACATGATGCGACCGACCCTACAGGTGTGGCAAGCGCAGGAAATGCCCTGCAGATTAATGGTTATTCAGGTGGTAATATTTTAAATGAGGATTGGTTAATCTCACCAGCTTTAAATATCTCTTCGTTTAACTATGCCATTTTATCTTTCTGGACAAGATCTGCTTTCGCAGGAGATAAATTACAACTCAAAATCTCAACAAATTATACCGGTTCAGGCAATCCTGCACTGGCTACCTGGACCAGCTTAGATGGTAAATTCCCTGAAACGGGTACCGATAAATGGACCAAATCGGATAATATAGATTTATCCGCCTATAAAGCAACGCCAGTTTATGTGGCTATTGTATATAATTCGACCACCTCATCGGCCAGCCGCTGGACTGTTGATGATTTCGCCGTAACCAATTCCAACACGCCACCAGCAGTTGATATCAGCACTTCGCCGTCTAGCGTCAGTTTTGGTTTCCAGGCAGCCAACACCACTTCAGCAGCCAGCACCTTTGGTTTCTCTGCAGGTAACTTGACGGGCGATGTAACCTTAACCGCTCCGGCTAACTTTACCTTATCTAAAACCAGTACCGGAACCTACAGCAGTACCATTACTTATCCCAAAGCCGATATCAACAATACTTCGCCAACCGTTTATGCTAAATTTTCGCCAACGGTGGTGAATACGAGTTATACCGGAAATGTAAGCATTGCCACTGCCGGCTCGGCAAACAAAACCGTAGCCTTTAGCGGAAATACTTTCGATATCGCCAATACCTTAGAAGTGGTCAACTGGAACATCGAATGGTTTGGCAGCCCGGCTCAGGATCCATCAAATGATGTACAGCAGGCCGCCAATGTTAAAACCATCGTGAACAACCTAAATGCAGATATTTATGGTTTCGCAGAGGTGGTAGATACTACGTTGTTTAGAAACACCGTTTTACCGGCCGGATACAATGTTTTATTCAGCGAGTTCGGATCCTATGCCGATGATAAAGCCGATGCAGATTATCCGCTGGCGCAGAAACTGGCTTTTATGTACCGTACCGATCTGATTAAACCCATTTCAACTTTAGACATTTTAAGAGATACTTATAACCCTGCTATACCGGCAACCAGTGCCGATGGCACCCCTTACAAAAACTGGTCGTCGGGCCGTTTCCCTTACCTGATGCAGGCGCAGGTGAAAATCAACAATAAATTGGATACGGTTTATTTTGTCGAGATCCATGCCAAAGCAAACACTGGTACCACCGCCGACCAGATTGATGCCTACAACCGCAGAAAAGGCGGCAATAAACAAATGAAAGACTGGTTAGACGCTAACCTTGCCGGTAAAAAGGTAATTATTCTCGGCGATTTTAACGACGTACTGGATGCGGATAAAACCATTGCACCAATGCCAGGCACCGGAACTTCCTATTCAGATTTCACCCAGGATGTGGCTAATTATTTCCCGGTTACCTTACCTTTAAGTTTAGCAGGAAAACAATCTACAGCCGGATTTAATACCGTAATTGATAACGTCATCATCACCAAAAGCCTTAACCTCAACTATATCCCGGCCTCAGCCGAGGTTTTAGATGCCGTTAAAAACCTGGTGACCAATTACAGCTCTACCACCACCGATCACTATCCGATTAAAACGAGGTATTTATTCGGCAATGGTGCGCCTACCCTCGATGCGGTAGCCAACCAGGCTGTTTGTTATAGCTCAGCCAACCAAAGCCTGGCTTTAACCGGAATTTCGGCTGGTCCTGAAACGGCACAAAACACTACACTTTCGGTTAGTGCTGATAACGCCAACCTGTTTGATGTATTAACGGTAGCCGCAAACGGCGCTGACAAAGGCACCATTACTTATCACTTAAAAAACAATGTAAGTGGTGTAGCCAATATTACCGTTACGGTAATGGATAACGGCGGGACAGATTTTGGAGGGGTAAATAAAACCACCAAAACCTTCAAATTAACGGTTAGCTCAACCGCTACAGCAACCGTTACAGGTACTGCTGCAGTGTGTTTAAATGGCGCTGCCCAAACCATCACCTTTACCGGCGCAAACGGAACTGCCCCTTATACCTTTACCTATAACATTAACGGCGGAACAAATCAAACAGTAAGCACTATAGGCACAAGCGCTTCGGTAACGGTTTCGGCCCCAGCTAACGTTGCGGGTACCTTTGCCTATAACTTAGTAAACGTTAAAGATGCAAACTGTGGTCAGCCACAAAGCGGAACGGCAACCATCACGGTGAGAACCCTGGCAACAGCCAGCATTTCGGGTTCAACTGCCGTACCGAACTTAGCAGCCGCACCAAATATTACCTTTACCGGTGCAAACGGAACGGCACCATACACCTTCACCTACAACATTAATGGCGGCACAAACCAAACGATTAGCTCAACCGGAAACACGGCAACAGTGGCCGCACCAACGACTACGGTAGGCACATTTGTTTACAATTTAGTTAGCGTGGCCGATGTAAACTGTAGCCAGGCACAAACGGGTTCGGCAACGGTGCTGATACGCCCTTTACCGGTAGCCAGCATTGCGGGTACAACCTCAGTATGTAACTTCGGCACCTCTCCCAACATTACCTTTACCGGCTCAGCAGGTACCGCGCCTTATACCTTTACTTACACGATAAATGGCGGTAGTAACCGTACGATAACCACCAATTCAACTACCGTTACAGTGAGCGCCCCGACCAATACACCGGGTACCTTTACCTATACACTGGTGAGCGTGGCCGATGCTTATGCCAGTCAGCTGCAAACCGGAACAGCCACCGTAACCGTAAATGCTTTACCGGTAGTGTCCATCAGCAGTAATAAAGGGCTTACGATCTCTAAAGGCGATGCCCTGATTTTAACGGCAACGGGCGGCGCACAATACAGCTGGACAGGTCCTGAAATCACCAGCGGACAAAATGCGGCAGCGGTAACCGTCCGGCCAAAACAAAGCGGCACCTATAAAGTAACGGTAACCAATGCCAGTGGTTGTGTAAGCGATCAAACGATTTCGATAAGCGTCACCGAAGATTATAAATTAGAAGCCAGTACCGTGGTCACGCCAAATGGCGATGGTTATAATGATAAGTTTATCGTCAAAAACATCGATTATTATCCAAATAATACCCTGAAGATATTCGATAAGGCCGGGCGGGTTTTATATACTAAACAAACTTATGCCAACGATTGGGATGGAACGATAAACGGTAGCCCTTTAAGTGAAGGTACCTACTACTACATCATCGATCTCGGTAAGGGCATCGGCACATTCAAAGGTTTTATCAACATCATTAGAGACTAATTACAGACATGAAAGCAATTATCAAAAACATAAAGCAAATGCGTCGCGTAACGTTTCTAGTTGCGGCCGGCACATTATTTTTAAATACCGCGAAGGCACAGATCCTTCCGCTCAATGCACAATATTTCCAGAACCGTTACCTGGTTAATCCATCCATGGCAGGTATTACCGAAGGTTTTAACATCAACGGCAGTTTCCGTAAACAATGGTCTAACATCCCCGGCGCACCCATTACCCAGAGTGTAACTTTAGATCAACAGGTGAATAAAGTGGGCTGGGGCGTGAACATCTACAACGAGAAATCGGGCGGTATACAGCGCACCAAAGCCGTAGGAACTTTTGCCTACCACCTTCCCTTAAACAGCGAGGACCAGAAACTAAACTTCGGGATCTCTTTTGGCGCCAGTCAGGATAAACTCGATTTAAGCAGTGTAAGAAACAGCGATATTAACGATCCGTCCATCGCCCGTTTTAACGACCGGGGTTATTACCTAGACGGCGATTTCGGGATCTCTTACACCTCGAAAGGCTTAACCGTAGAAGGTGCCATTCCAAACATGCGTTCGGTGTTCAGAAAAGACGATTTAAATTTTGCCGATAAACCCACCTTTTATTCAGCAGTGAGTTATAAGTTCATGCTGGGATCGGGTATCAACGGCATCAGTCTCGAGCCTAAAGGTGTTTTCAGGGGGATCAAAAATTACGAAAATTTATGGGATGCCGGTTTGAATGCAAATTTTGCCAACGATAAACTGTACGTCATGGCCATGTACCACAACACGCAAAATGCAACCGTTGGTTTCGGCATGAACTACAAATCGACCTTATATTTCATGGCTTATTACAATACGGCAACTTCGGCCATCAGTGGTTACACCGACGGCGATTTCGAAGTGAATATCCGTGTGAATATTGGTAAGAAACGATAATTTTTGTTTTACAAAAAAGGTCGTCCTCCCCGCGCTGGAGGGGATCTTAATGCACCAATATGCGTCATGCTGATCTTGTTTCAATTTTAAAGAAAGGGTCGTCATCCCCGCGCAGGCGGGGATCTTAATGCAATAGATAATAAAAATTATCTTCGATGAACACAAGCTCAGCATGACAACCGAACAAAGCCGCAGATTTATGATCTGCGGCTTTTTGTTTATATCATTAACCCCTAACCCCTATCCGCCTTCGGCACCTTTCCCCTGAAAGGGAAAGGACTAAAAGACAAATTGTCGCGTCCTGCAATATGCACCTTGCTATCCGGCATGGCAGATTTTCGTAGGAAAAAGCACGTAAATCTGTACACTCCCTCTCGTTACCTCACAACCCAAGGCAGAATCAAGCGGGTGCGTGGGGATAAACGAGGGTAAGAGCCTCGATGCTGCCGCAATTGAGATTTCCGTAGGTTTTTACAAGAAAAGATGCAAGCCTTGGGTTTTTGTTACTTTTGGGCCAAGCCAACCTGCAAAGCAAGCTTGAAGACCTATAAAAACATAAACACAGCTGAAAAAAGTAAGAGCCCTTCGGCGGCGGTGGACCTGTACCGATTTTTCATCGGTAGCCGAGGCAAGCCCGAGCCTAGGGTAAAACCTACAATTGTCATTCTGAACGCAGTGAAGAATCTTTCGGTAAAAGATCCTTCGTGCCTCAGGATGACAGAAAATTGTTAGAAGCAAAAACGATGGAGTCACTGCCGTATCAATCGCAGATAACCCATAGTAGTAAGATTGCTTCCTCGGCTGAAAAAGCCTCATCGCAATGACGGACTTATTGTTGTAATAGAATGACGACCGTATTAGCACCTTACATTTCCTCACAAAAAACACCCCTTTTCCCTTCCCTTTCACTATTTTTACCCCTATGGCTAAATTAATCAATCTGGAAGCATTTCAGCGTTTCTTCCGCTCCGGACAAGTAGGTGGTTTTTTATTATTGATCTGCGTAGCCATTTCTCTGATAATCGCCAACACCACTGCCAAAGATGCTTTCATGCATTTCCTCGACATTAAACTGGGTTTTGGCCCGGTAAACTACAGCATTTTAGCCTGGATTAACGATGCCCTGATGGCCATTTTCTTTTTATTGGTCGGCCTCGAAATCAAACGCGAACTGATAGAGGGCGAATTATCTTCTGTAAAAAGTGCAGCCTTACCCGTAATCGCGGCCCTGGGCGGCATGCTCGTACCGGCATTAATTTATTCCCTCTTTAATAAAGGCGAAGCCTCCGCATCAGGCTGGGGCATCCCCATGGCTACCGATATTGCCTTTGCCCTCGCCATTATTGCGATGCTCGGTAAAAGTGTACCCACCAGTTTAAAAATCTTCCTGGCCGCACTGGCCATTGTCGACGATCTCGGGGCCATTCTCGTGATCGCGATTTTTTATACGAAACAGATTCATTTCGAATACCTCGCCATGGCTGGAGGCATCCTCGTGCTTTTAGGACTGATGAACTATTTCGGCGTCAAGAAACTGGTATTCTACCTCATCCCGGGCATCTTCCTCTGGTATTTCATCCACCACTCGGGCATCCATGCCACCATTGCAGGGGTACTGCTGGCTTTTACCATCCCCACCAACGAAACATACGAAGAGTCGCCTTTGGAAAAACTGGAGCATTTTTTAACCACCCCGGTCAACTACATCATTATGCCAATTTTCGCTTTGGCCAATACCAATATCACTTTCCAGAAAGAAATGCTCGCCGGACTGCTTTCACCCCTCGGTCTCGGCATTATCATCGGTTTATTTGCAGGCAAAACCATTGGCGTAACCTTTTTCAGCTGGTTAGCCGTGAAATTAAAATGGGCCAATCTCCCTACAGGCGCAGGCTGGAAACATGTATGGGGTTTGGGTATGCTCGCCGGAATCGGTTTTACCATGTCGATCTTTATTGCCCTGCTTTCTTTTAGCGATGCGTTGCATGTATCCGAAGCGAAGTTTGCCATCCTAACGGCTTCGATCCTATCGGGTGTGCTAGGTTTTGTGTTTTTGAAATCGGTGAAAAGGGATTAACGGTACATTAACCGCAAAGGGGATTCGCAAGGAAAAGTACTAGCCAGGAAAAAATACAATGAAGTTGTATCATAAATGCGATTTAACTTTAGATGCCTTAATTTTGAGCTGGCCGAAACACCTTAAAGCATATTTAAGAGGCCCTTCGGTAAGCTCCCGTAGGAATCCTTTGGACAAGGAAGACAATTATATATTTATAATACAGCCTTATTAATCATATAACTATTTAGCATATATCATTTGCAGACACCTAATATTTTCTTCTAACTGCGAAATCAATGCTTCTTTATTATCTAATAATTTAGCATATAAAGCTTCAACATTCCTTATTTCATCTTTGAAGTTTCGATATAAATTAAATAATTCTTGTTGTATCGGTTTAGTTTTCGCTTGACTGTTTTCAAAGTCAACAGTATCTAAAATATCTATTAACGTGACTTCTAGTATTTCCGACACTTGAATGAGTCTTTCTACGGATAATTTGGTTTGATTATTTTCGATTTTGGACTAGCTTATTTACCAATGCGATTTATTCCTAACTAAAAATTATTATTTTCGTTTTGCATATATAAATATTTATGAGAATCTTTTTAATGTTAAGCATTTTACTTAACCTTAGTGTTCAGGCCATGGCACAAACATTAACCGCACAATATACCGTTACCCGTCAGTATGATATGCAAATTGCAGGGAATAAAACCAAGTCTGTTACTATTGAGTTTACTGGTCATTTCTATAAAAACAAAAACCGTTATATTTATTATGACACGCCAAATTTTCTAAAAATCTATCCAGATGGAGTCATCAAAGTGTGTATTTCAGTGAAAGTGACCCCTCTGTTTCGGGCCAAACTGGCCACCAATTTGGTTACCGGATCATGCACAT
>NZ_JBWKYI010000045.1:0-22552 GCF_059423705.1 Pedobacter sp. GW460-11-11-14-TSB4 | reverse complement strand
AATCATTAGTGTTTATTGGCATAACAGAATCAATTTAATAATTATGATTCTGTTACCGAATTATCTGACATCTACAAGGATGACATATTGAGCGATGGGTTAACTAACTCCAACTGCCAAACGCCAAACGCTATAATTTCCCTTCAACTCCGCTCAGGACGACATATGATGGAAATCGGTTAGTTGACTTTGGACTTCAGACTGCCGACTTCGGACTCAATTGTTAAAGCCTGTTAAATAACAAAATTTAACAATTCCTCGCGATACATTCGTATATCATTATTTAATTATTTGCGATGAATTTTAAAATACTCAGCTTATCTGTTTTTTCTATTATGCTAGGTGGCTTTTCCGTTAAAGCACAGGATGTAGAAGAGAATATCCGCATGGTGAAACCATTCAAGGCCGATGGCGTATCGAGCGAGTGGAACGAACCGCTTAACCAATACAACGATGCCACCAAACTGGCTTTTGCCCTGGCCAACGATGACAAAAACCTGTACATCATTATCGAATCGTTGGATCCACAAACTACTTTTAGTGTACTGAAGGGTGGAATTACCTTAAATATTAATACGGAGGGCAAGAAAAAAGACGGAATGAAATTAACTTTCCCTTTAATGGATAGGCCGCTAATGCCGAAAGAAGGAGAAGAACACCATGATCATGCGCCTTTATTACCAGATGGAGCAACACATGATCCTGTGGTAATGAATAAAAGTATCCGTGTTTCTGGTTTTAAAAATATAGCTGATGGTGAATTAGCTGCCACAACAGCAGATGGGATTGAAACCGGAATGAGTATTCATCCGAATAGGGATCTTATTTATGAACTGAGTATTCCATTAGCGCAATTACAGGTAGGTTTAGACCTCAAAAAACCATTGGTATACAACATTAAAATCAATCAGCCGAATAAGTCGGGCTTTAAAAGGGAAGCTAGGCCAGAAGGTGCAAGCGGCGGCAGAGGAAGATCAGGCGGTAACCGTGGAATGGGAGGCGGAGCTATGGGCGGTGGCGGCCGTGGTGGTATGGGTGGTGGAGGAAGAATGGGTGGAGGCGGTCAACGGCCACCAGAGGGTGGCGAATCAGCTTCTAAAAGCTCGGATTTTTGGATTAAATATAAACTGGTAAAGGTATAAGCTATAGAAATTTTGAGTGTTTAAATGAAATGCATGTTAGTCTGAGCTTGTCGAAGACCCTTTATGGTTAAATCAAAAAAAATGTCCTTCGACAAGCTCAGGATGACAAGTAAAGGGAATATTAGAGTTGTCAACTTTCGGGCCGTTTGGCTATAAAAGTTGACAACTCTTTTCAGCGAAGCTAAATCTATTTTAATAATAATCAATTTTATAGATTTCTCCATTCCGCTATGCTTCAGTCGAAACGACGAATACCTTAATACTCCCTAGCCATCAATTGCTCGGTAAGCATTAAAATATTTGATTTTCTCTCCTCACTCACATTAATCTGTGCAAATACGGCCAAAGCTTTGCTGAGGTAATTGTTCATGCTTTCTTTTGCAATATCCTGTATATCCAAAGTATCGTATACCTGACGTACAGTATCTACTTTTTCCTGTGCGTTAAATTCTTTGTATGCAGTCCAGGTATTTAATGATGCCCTGGTTTCTCCATCGGCAAGTTCGAACGCTTTTAACAGCAGGAAGGTTTTTTTATTAGCAATAATATCACCGCCAACCTGTTTGCCGAATTTTTCAGGATCTGCATAGACGTCTAAAATATCATCCTGCAGTTGAAAGGCAATGCCTATATTTTCGCCAAACTGATAAATTAAGTCAGCATCTTTTTCTGAAGCACCCGCGATAATGGCTCCAAGTTTTAGCGCACCACCCAAAAGCACCGCCGTTTTTAACCTGATCATGTTGATGTATTCTTCAATACTTACATCATCACGGCCTTCAAACTCCATATCCAGCTGCTGACCTTCGCAAACGCCTTGCGCCGTTGCATTAAAGGCATTTAGTACTGGACTGAGAAAGGCTGGGTTAACTTTTGCAAGGCTTTTATTGGCTTCTACCATCATTACATCGCCACTTAAAATGGCAATATTGGTACTCCACTTTTCGTGTACTGTGGCTTTTCCTCTGCGAAGAGGCGCATTGTCCATAATATCATCATGAACCAGCGTAAAATTATGGAAGATCTCAATGGCCATAGCGGCATGGATCGATTCATTGGCATTTTCACCAAACAACTCGGTAGCCATTAAAACCAATAAAGGTCTTACCCGTTTTCCACCCAGATTAATGATATAAGTAATCGGATCGTAAAGCTGTTTAGGGTGATCCGGAAACTTTAAATTTTGTATTGCAGTATCTAAAATTTGTTGTAATTCTTCTGTAGTATGCATTGTAATTATTGCGTAAACACTGTGTTTAAGGCACAATTTTAAATTTTTAATCTGGAATTAAGGTGAAATCGATTTGACGTTTAGAAAGATCTACTTTTTTAACCCTGATCATCACCTCATCTCCAAGCTGGTATTTTTTCTTTTTGCGTTGGCCTACAATACAGTAGTTTTTCTCATCAAGCACATAAAAATCGTCTGATATGTCTCTTAGACGAATCATTCCTTCACATTTGTTCTCTTCAATCTCTACATACATGCCCCATTCGGTAACACCCGAAATAATACCTTTGTACGCCGTACCGATATTGTTTTCTAAGTATTCGGCTTGTTTGTATTTAATAGAAGCACGTTCGGCATCAGCAGCTCTTTTCTCCATAGCTGAAGAATGTACGCAGGCCACTTCGTAAAATTCCATATCAGCTGATTTACCACCATCTAAATAAGTCTGTAATAGCCTGTGCGCCATTACATCCGGATAACGACGGATAGGGGACGTAAAGTGGGTATAGTATTCGAAAGCCAGCCCGTAATGACTTGTTTTTTTAGTAGAATATATTGCTTTTGCCATTGATCTGATGGCCAGCGAAGTTAGAATATTCTGCTCTTTTTTACCTTCTACATCATTCATTAAATTATTTAATGATTTGGCAATTTCTTTATCTGATTTGGTATTGATTTTATAACCGAAACGTGAAGCAAATGTGGCGAAAGTATTCAGGGTTTCCATGTTTGGCGAATCGTGCACGCGATAAACAAAGGTCAGTTTGTCTTTTCCTTTTGTTTTTTTGGCGATAAACTCGGCAACTTTACGGTTGGCCAGAAGCATGTAATCTTCAATCAGTTTATGGGCATCTTTACGCTCTTTTACATAAACACCAATTGGTTTGCCAGCTTCATCCAGTTTGAATTTAACTTCAGTACTTTCGAAACTGATCGCGCCGTTTTTAAATTTACGGTCGCGAAGGATATAGGCCAGTTCGTTGAGTTTCAGGATTTCTTTTGCATAATCGCCTTCTTTATTTTCGATTACTTCCTGTGCCTCTTCATAACTGAATCTCCTGTCAGAGTGGATTACCGTTCTGCCATACCATTCAGACTGGATGTTGGCTTGTTCATCTAATTCAAAAACCGCTGCAAAACATAATTTATCTTCGTGCGGGCGCAACGAACATACTCCATTACTCAAACGCTCTGGTAGCATAGGAATTACACGGTCGACCAGGTAAACCGAGGTCGCACGGCTATAAGCTTCTTTATCCAGTTCGGTCCCCTGAATGACATAATGTGAAACATCGGCAATGTGGACGCCTATTTCATGGTTTCCGTTAGGGAGCTTTTGATAAGAGATGGCATCATCGAAATCTTTCGCATCAGCCGGATCTATGGTAAAAGTTAATACGTTTCTAAAATCTTTTCTTTTGGCAATTTCAGCTGCAGGAATTTCTTCCGGGATGGCATTGGCTTCGCGCTCAACTTGTGGCGGAAACTCCAAAGGAAAACCATACTGCGCTAAAATAGCATTCATTTCGGTGTTGTTCTCACCCTGATTGCCGAGTACATGTTTAACAATACCAATCGGATTTTTGGCGCTTTCAGGCCAGTCAGATAGGGTTACCAATACACGTTGACCATTTTTGGCTTCGTGGGTATCGGCCAGAGGCACAAAAATATCGTGCATCATTTTTTTATCGTCTGCAATAACAAATGCAAAACGATCTGAAATTTTGATTACACCCGTGAAATCTGATTTTGCCCTTTTAATAATTTCGACAACTTCGCCATCATTTTTACGACCGCTTTTCTTCGCGAAAACATAAGCCTTTACGGTATCGCCATGCAATGCATTTTTGAGTTTTCGGGGGGCAACAAAAATATCTTTCTCAAATTCATCTTCGGGAACGATATACGCTGAACCATCAGCGGTCATATCAACCGTACCGATAATAAAGTTTTGAAGTTCTTTAAGTTTAAATTTACCTTTTTCTGGTTCTAAGAAAATTCCTGCACTTTTTCCTTCTTTTAAGATCTCGAGAATGGTTTCTCTGGATTCCTGATCGTTCAAATTTAATTTGGCCGAAACCTGCTTGTAATTAAGCAGCTGATTATTGTTTTTTTCAAAAACATCACTAACCAATTGATTCAGAACCAATTTTATATTTGCCGATTTTTTCTTTGCCATATGCTAAACTGAATTTACCGAAGATACAGAAAAGATGCTCAGGATGGAAAATATAGGGGACAATATGTAAAATGGATGATGGTTTATAGTTCATTGGTTCATCGGCCATTAGTTCATTAGTAAGGCAAATTGCCAAAAGTTCTTAGTTGGTGGTTTGGTAGTTCATTGACCGGAGAGGTTATGAGAAAATCACTCTTTGACTATCGACTATTAGCCATGAACTAAATAATATCTTGCAGGTTAAACCTTCTTTCAAAATCCCTTTCCATTCTACGGACTACGGACTACGGACTACGGACTAACCTAATCTCTGCATAAGTAATTTTCTTCCGTTCGGCAGTATAACTCAAATGTATGTTGCCACTTTTATCCTGGATAATGGCCGGATAGCTGTATTCGCCTTTATCGTGGTTTTCTAAGGTGTAAATGTCCTGCCAGTTTTTGCCATCCGTTGATATGGCCAATTTTAAGATAGAACGTCCTTCCCACCAGTTTTTACCTGCGGTTAGTGGATTATAAACCAGTAATTGCCTGCCATCAATTAAAGTTACTGCATCACTTCCCGAATTGGGATTGGGTAATGTTGTTGCCGTTAATTTAGACCAGCTTTCGCCGTTATCTTCCGACCAGCTTTCTACAATCACATTCTGCCTGCTTCTGCACAATAACTGTAGCCTTCCTTTTGGATAGGTGAGGATAGAAGGTTGGATTACGCCAAAGGTATCGCAGTTAATTTCAATCTTTTTCCAGTTTTTTCCTTTGCCATCTGATTTCTCAATGTGGATTGCCCATGTTTTTTCATCCAAACTTTCCGTACTTGAAGGGTAAAGGATTGTTCCATTAGATAATTGAAGAGGTTTATTTTTAATTGGGCCTAAAAAACCTTTAGGCAATTTCTGTGCTTTCGACCATGTTTTTCCATCATTGACAGATGTTTTATATTCTGCCCACCAGGTCCTTGGATTTGTACCAACCTTATAATGGAGAAATAATGTACCGTTTTTTGTCTTAAAAAGGACAGGATTCCAGCAGGCAAATCTGCTCGTGTCGTTTATTATCCCATTTGCGATTTCGATGGGCTGACTCCATTGCGTTACGGTTTTTATTGACGACCAGATGACCACGTCTTTACTTCCTTCGTGTTTACCGCCAAACCATGCGGCCATTATTTTTCCTTTGCCTAAATCAACCAAAGTTGAGGCGTGACAAGCCTCAAATGGCGCCTTTTCAAAAATAGTAGTCGACTGAATAATCTCTACCTTTTGCGCATAAATGCTAAAAGAAAAGTAAATCATTAAAATAACAATCGAAAGAGATCTAAGCATTTTCTATTATTGATGTCCTGGGATAGCCTCGATCAGCTTTTGGGTATAAGCTGCTTTTGGTGCATAAAATATTTGTTCCGGAAAACCCTCTTCCTCAATTTTTCCTTTATTCATCACCAGAATACGGTCTGAAATATGTTTTACAACAGCAAGATCATGAGAAATGAAAATATAAGTGAGTCCGAATTCGCTTTGAAGGTCTTTGATGAGGTTTAAAACCTGCGCCTGAACGGAAACATCTAAAGCAGATACCGATTCGTCGCAGATGATAAATTTGGGTTGCAAAGCCAAAGCCCTGGCAATAACCACACGCTGCCTTTGTCCGCCACTAAACTCATGCGGATATCGGTTAAAATGTTCTTCTTTTAAGCCTACCTTATCAAGCAGTTCCAGTACCTTTTGTTTACGCTCGCTATCGTTACGGTATAATTTATGTACCTGTAATGGCTCTAAAATTGATTGACCGATACTTAATTTAGGGTTTAAAGACGCATATGGATCCTGAAAAATGATCTGTATATCTTTCCTTAATTTCCGTAAGGCTGTTTTGCCGATATGTGTAATGTTTTCCCCATTAAAAATGATCTCTCCGGACGTGGGCTGTATTAACCGTAAAATAGTCCGCCCCAAAGTGGTTTTACCACAACCCGATTCGCCAACCAGACCCAAAGTTTCTCCAGGAAAAACCTCAAAATTTAACTGGTCGACAGCTTTAACATAATCAGTGGTTTTACCGAAAAGGCCATTGTGAATGGGATACCAGGTGCATAGGTTTTTAATTTGAAGTAAAGGTTCCTGAGCATAAAGTTTGGCTCTGCGAGCGGTTATTTCGGCTGTTGTTAACTGATTTGAGGCCTGCAGATGTGCTGAGGCATCTTCAATTTCTCCGGTAAGGAAATCGGCCACCACAGGTAGTTTTTTTAATTGGCGGTTAGGTGAGGGGCGACAGGCGAGTAAACCTTTGGTATACGGATGTTGGGGGTTCTCGAAAATAGATTTTGCCGGACCTTGTTCTACGATTTCGCCCTTATACATTACAGCAACTTCATCGGCAATTTCATTTACCACACCTAAATCGTGCGAAATAAAAATCATTGCCATATTTCGTTCCTGTTTCAGTTTTAATAGCAGTTGCAGGATGGTTTTCTGAACGGTTACATCTAAAGCCGTGGTGGGTTCATCGGCTATCAATAATTTTGGATCACAGCTTAAAGCCATGGCAATCATTACCCTTTGCTTTTGTCCGCCTGATATTTGGTGTGGGTAACTCTCAAATATTTTTTCTGGTCGCGGTAATTGCACTTCGTTAAATAAAGCAATGGTATGTTTTTTGGCTTCCGCTTGATCTACCTTTCGATGCAGCATAATGGCTTCAGCCACCTGATACCCGCAGGTAAAAACAGGATTGAGCGAAGTCATGGGTTCCTGAAAAATCATCGAAATCTGGTTTCCCCTGATCTGGCGGATTTCATTTGAACTCAGGTTAAGCAGACTAATATCTTCAAAATCTATCTCGCCCGTAATTTTTGCTGCACGTTCATCGTGCAAACGCATTATAGAAAAAGATGTGACCGATTTTCCAGAACCAGATTCGCCAACAATACCTAAAACAGTTCCTTTTTTTACCTTAAAACTGATCTGTTTTACCGCTTTAAACCAGGTTTTTTCTTCCTGGTTATAGAAATCGATATTTAAATGCTCAACGTTTAACATTAGGTTACAATGGTAATGTTTTCTGCTGAAATTATATCCATTCCTTTAAATTTTAATAACACCTGAGCGGTAGTAATTACATCTTTCTGGCAATAGGTAACAATTCTATCCAGGTTTTTTTCTTCGTAATAAACCTGCCTTACCTGTGCGCCGTTGATGTCGTCTTTAGGCGTAGGAATATCCAAAATTGCGGCTAACAGGTTTAAGGAAGTGAAATGTTTGTAATCGCCGAATTTCCAAAGATCCATGGTATCGATGTGGTTCACTTCCCATGGTTTTTTGCCCGAAAGTTGTAGTTGAACCGGGATTTCTATACCATTAACCAATAACCTGCGGCATAAATAGGGAAAGTCGAATTCTTTTCCATTGTGTGCACAGAACATTAAGTTGGGTATTTGTTTACTCAATAGGGCAGAAAACTGTAACAGCATTTCTTTTTCATCATCGCCAAAAATAGATTTGATGCGCAATGAGGTGGATTGGCCCTGTACACTAAAAATCCCCATGCTGATGCAGATGATCTTGCCAAATTCGGCCATAATACCGGCTTTTTCATAAAATTCTTCAGCAGTTTGGTCCTGATTTCTTTGGTAATGTGTTTTTTGTTCCCAAAGTTCCTGAAAATGGGGAGGTACATCTTGAAAAGATGGATATTGAGGCACAGTTTCGATATCGATAACCATTACCTGATTGAGATCTAACGCCTTTAGCATACATCAGTAATTTTCAATTAACAATTTACAATTTTCAATTCAAAATCTTCTATCCAAACCATTAAACATTACAACTATATTTTTATAAGTTTGGATTATGGCGACAAGTAAATTCGAGCAATCTCTAATAGATGGTGCTCACCAACAGCTTCAAAGTTTAATGGGTAACTGGAAAGGCATAACCAAAACCTGGTTTGAAAAAGATGTACTGGCAGATGAATCTCCGGCTGAAGCAACCATTACTGCTATCCTGGGTAATCGTTTTATTTCTTTCGATTATCAGGGAAGTTTGGAAGGAAAAGCTTTTGAAGGCAAAATGATTATCGGTTTCGACATTCCTTACCAAAGATTCACCACAAGCTGGGTCGATAGTTTCCACATGGGGACACAGATCATGCTTTCGAGCGGTGAAGCTACGACAAATGGTTTTTCAGTTTTTGGCGAATATGGGAGTCCGGAATATGGCGAGCAGCTTTGGGGCTGGAGAACAACACTTGAGATTATCAGTGCAGATGAAATGATATTAACGGCTTACAATGTTTCGCCGGAAGGGGATGAGGCAAAAGCGACGGAAACGGTTTATAGGAAACAGTAAATATTGTTGGTCGGGATTTGCAATCCCGACTTTCGAATCTTTAATTGGATTATAAATCCATAGTTCATTTAATCGAGATTGCAAATCTCGACTAACAGTAAGATCGTCATTCCCAACTTGATTGGGAACCACGAAGTGCTCATCGAAGATAATCTTAGTGCCTGATGTAAAATGCATTAAGATTCCCGCATGCACGGGAATGACGTAACGTAAAAAATTAAAATAAACCTGGCGAAGCCTGATTGGCCATCACCGGAATTTTTAGATCAGTCCCTACAGCCTTATTCAGTTTCTCCGTAAAATAAGCCGAAAATAGCGGAGAGGATAGTTCTACATTCTGGTGTACAAAGAAATATAGGTTTTGTAATCCCTGTTCTTTCCAGGTTACAATTCTTTCAATCCAATCATCTAAGCGCTTTTTATCAATATCATCATAATTGGCGCCTACAAAACGTACGAAGGCCGTAGGTGAGGTTAAACGCATATGTAACATATCTCTTCTGCCCGCAGTATCAACAATAATATTGGCTACACCATTTTCCTGAAACAATTGTGCAAACTCATTGGCAATGGCGGGATTCGAAAACCATTCGCCATTTCTCACCTCAACGCCCAAAGGAATAACTTTTGGAAACTCATTGATTACGGTTTTTAACCTTTCGAAATCTTTAGGTTTAAAATTATCGTGCAGCTGAAGAAAAGCCATACCCAACTTATCTTCGAAGTTACTGATGGCATCGCAATACTGCTCTACAGGCTCTTTAACGTTGATCAATCTTTTAAAATGACTGATGGTGTTGGTGAGTTTAGGGAAAAACTTAAAATCTGCAGGTGTTTTTTGTGTCCAGGTGATTACCTGCTCACGACTTGGCATACCATAAAAAGTGGCATTTAGCTCAATGGAATTAAATTGAGTAGAATAGTAAGTCAGCTCATCTTTTGTCCCTTTTGGATAAAAACCTTTTAAATCAGCCTTATTCCATTTGGCACAACCCACGTAAGCCTTAAAAGCTTGTTTAGGTTTATTGGCTGCTAAAATTGCTGCTGTTTCAGGCGCATCAGCAGGAAGCGTATAATCTATAATTGAGGGGTCGTCTACTTTACCGAATTGCATTTTTAAAGGTTTTTAGGTGTAAGGTAAAAGGTTAAAGGCAAAAAAATACCTTAGTTTATTTAACTAAGGTATTTATATATTGTAAAAATAAGAAACTTGTTCTCGCTTTAATTCATTGTGGAAAGTTTATTTGGAAGAGCTCCAAACTGAGAATTGAAAACTGCAAACTGAATTAGTAACCCAGAATTTTCAATACCTGTTTACTGTTCTGTTCTTCTCCAAAAACCTCGAAGTTGAAACTTTCATCGCGGTTTCTGCGGATTAAAACGTGTTTAGGACTAGGTAATAAACAATGGTGGATACCACCATATCCGCTCAATACTTCCTGGTATGCACCAGTATGGAAGAAACCTAAATACTGTACTTTACGCGTTTTAGGCATAAATACACTGTTCATGTGAGCTTCCTGGTTGTAATAATCTTGACCATCGCAGGTAATACCACCTAAGTTAACCCGTTCATATTCAGCATCCCAGTTGTTAATCGGCAATAAAATGTATTTTTGGTTTAGTGCCCAAACATCAGGTAAATTGGTAATGAAAGAACCATCTAACATTAACCAACGCTCACGGTCGTTCTGTTGTTTACGGCCCAATACTTTATAAAGGATACCAGAAGCCTCGGCAACAGTATATTTGCCAAATTCAGTAATAATATCTGGTTCCATTACATCGTGGATGGCACAGATTTCTTTAATCCTTTTTACAATTTCGTTTACCATGTATTCGTAATCGAAATCAAACACCAACGAATCTTTAAATGGCATACCGCCACCAATATCAAGGGTATCTAAATCAGGATTGATTTTTTTGAACTTGCAATAAAGTGTTACGTATTTCTCTAACTCGTTCCAGTAATATGGCGAATCGGTAATACCAGAGTTAATGAAAAAGTGTAATAATTTAACCCTGAAATTAGGGTTATGAACGATTTTATTGTTGTAAAAATCGATAATATCTTCCATACGAACGCCTAAACGCGAAGTATAGAATTGCGAATCTGGCTGCTCTTCAGCGGCAATACGGATACCCAAATTACAAGGCGTATCAATATCTACCTCATCATCAAAAAGGTTAAATTCTTCTTTGTTATCTAAAACGGGGATAATATTGGTATAACCATCATGCAACATATCAATGATATATTGTTTGTACTGATAGGTTTTAAAGCCGTTACAGATGATGGTGGTATCTTTCGTTAACACTCCTTTTTTCTCTAAAGCATCAACCATTGGCATATCAAAAGCCGAAGAAGTTTCCAGGTGGATGTTGTTTTTTAAAGCTTCTTCTACAATGTGCTTAAAATGCGAGCTTTTTGTACAGTAGCAATATTTGTAATCGCCACGATAATTGTTCTTTAAAATAGCGGTTTGGAAAAGAATCTTCGCCTGCTGAATTTTCTTACTTACCATTGGTAAATACGTGAAACGTAGGGGAGTACCGTAAGTTTCGATCATTTCCATCAGGTTTAAATCCTGAAAATATAATTCATCATCTATAACATCGAAGCCCTCCTGAGGGAAACCAACACTTAGATCAAGAAATTCTGAGTAACTCTGCATTTACTTTTAAATAATTTTTGCAAAAATGTAATTTTAAATCGAGAATTAATCTTTAATAAAAATATTTTTACTGTAGAGAAACCGTTAGCCTAACTACAAAATTTTAGTACAAATTGTTTTTAGCAAAAAAACAGGTTGCTTGTTTTGTTAACAATCTGGAAAACAAGCAGTAATAAGGAGTTGGTTTAAGGGTTTGGAAAGCAGGTTCCGGTTTTTTGTAGTTTGGGTTTGGCCCTGCGCTCCACTTTATCCCGAAGAAACCTGTGCAACAAGCAAGCATACCAAAAAATAATAAGCAACAATGCTTCATTCGGGATCTTCGTTCCGATCAGGTTTATTGAGGTTAGGTTGGTGCTGCTATTTAAGGTTAACAGCAAGCGGCAAATCAATTATAGATTGTCATCCTGAGCCTGTCGAAGGACCTGTTTAAATGCTCCTGTAAAGCGTTCCTGTTACCTTTCCCGGTTCAGCCTATCGTGTGGATAAATCTTTTGATTTTTTATACGTTTTGCTAACCAAACTTTAATAAACAACGGGTGTTACCGAAGAACGCTGTCAATCCCAAGTGGCAGGAAAATCAAAAAACAGTTGCAGATTAGAACAAATAGCACTACCAAACCTTAAACGCAGTGGTTTTGTGTTCCTAATGCTGATTCTAATCTTTTAGGAGAATTGAACACAAAACAAAGTGCTGCTGTTTTTTGATTAGTGTGGGCGGTGAGGAACCACATTGCCGGATTGACAAAGCGCTTTGGGTACTTTGGCGCTCCAAAATGCGCCAGCATTCTTGAGCACAAATAAAAACAACATAATCTGCGAAAAACTACCATGCCCCCGCGGCAGAGAGCGGGAAAAATAAACACAAATAAAGTTAGAATGGATTCATAAATATGATACAGGCTATGGAACCAAATAGCATATTAACCTTTGCGGAGGTATTTCGTTAAAATTACAATGGTTTGTCCCTCTACCTTACCTTCAATTTGTTCGATGTTATCATGAACTAAGCGGATGTTTTTAACTACAGTACCCAATTTAGCGCTCAAAGTTGAGCCTTTAACATCCAGTGTTTTCACCAAAACCACCGTATCCCCTTCAAATAAACGCGTGCCGTTGCTGTCCTGATGAAATTCTACTGTTCCATCTTGCTCGTGGTCGCCGGTTTTTTTAGCCCATTCCAAAGTTTCATCTTCAAGGTATAAAATATCCAGACTATCTGCTGCCCAGCCTTCATTCCTTAACCTGCTCAACATGCGCCAGGCCACAACCTGTACCGGGGCAAATTCCGACCACATGGTTTCTGTTAATATTTTCCAATGGTTAGGAGCAAGTTGCTCCGTTTTTTCAATCTGATCTAAGCAGATTTTACACACTAAAATGCTGTTATCGCTATTGGCATTGCTGCTTGGCGGCACTTCGTACACCGATAAATTGGTTTCAGAAGTGCATAATTCGCATTTATTGCCCGAACGGGTTTGTAATTCTTGTACTAAAGACATATTGATACTGGATTTTTGGCGAAAGTAATAAAACTAATCGGAATGAACAGGCATTGTGTTACAGCCTGTAGCGGAGAAATCTTTGTTCTTATAATTTAAAGGTTTTGTTTGATAGAAAAAGAAAGGAATGTTGCCGATCATTTGGAAAGCTGGTTCCTGTTATTGTAGGTTTGGGTTAGTCCTGCTATTCATTACAAGTCCGCTGCCGATTAAGGATCGGCTTTGCGGGCTTTTCATTCTATCAGGTTTATATATTTCGGTCGGTGTTGCTATTAGTGGCTTACTAGCAAGTGTAATTATGCAACAGATTTTCCGTGCGCTCCGAGCTTCCGTGGCAAAAATACAATGGTTCGTTGAAACATTAGCTAATAAAGTTATTAACCTTTTATAATTACTTTATTTTGCTCCACATCCTTATTAAACTTTTCCGTCCATTTTTTTAAGCTCAAAGCTGTTTCCCCTTTATCGTCATCATATACGATCCAGGCATCCGCATCTGTAGAAAGCTTAAGCAATGTGGAAATATCAGCTTCTGTGATGTAAGATTGTCCGTATTTCCTTTCTCCATTTATTAGGGCATACCATAATTCATATTCTAAATTCTGCATCCAACCAGCAGAATAGCAATTTTCTGAAATTTCACTCATGAAGGTTGCCAATCGCAATTCTTTTTCTGTTAAATCTGATTCCATTAAAAATAGATTTATGGGATTGGTGACTTACCAATATTTGTTTTATGCCTACAATTTACTGGGCAAATGTATCTCAGCCAGCATGCACCTTGCGCTGCCACCGCCGTGTTTTTAGATGGTATAAAGCGGTGCATAAATGATTCTGCTATATTGTTCAAGCGCAACAATCTGCTCAGCAGTTAAGGATAGATAAGCCTGTTCTGACATCACCAATAAACTTTCGTCATCTGCGTTGGTAAGTTGTAACATGTTGCCTGCAAATTTGTTCATTTGCTCCAGGTTGATTTCGATAATTTCTTTTCCTGATCCTTTTAAACTAATGGTAACATTCAGTTTTTCTTCAGGATCTTTAATCGAATCCAGGCAAATTACTGCAAAACGATCGCCGATGCACATCATCACGTTGGTGTGGTAAATCGGGAAATTCGATTCGTCAACCGCCTGGAATGCCACCGGTTCATATCCGGTCAGCATGCAGAAATTGTCTAACACTTCTTCATCGGTACGCACACTTAAGCAGGCATAAGCAATTTTGTTGGTGCGATCTAATACCATGCTTCCTGTGCCTTCTAAAAACGCATGCTGATGTTCGTAAAAGCTTAAATCGCTGATGTGGTTAACTTCGAAGTTTTCTTTTAAACCATCCAAAATCTCTTTTCTGCGCTCCAATCTTCGGTTTTCAGAAAACATCGGATAAAGGTATACTGAGCCATCCTCATGAAAGGAAACCCAATTGTTGGGGAAAATAGAATCAGGTGTTTCTGGTTGTAAGGTATCATCAACCACTGTCACATCAACATTATTTTTTCGTAGTAAATCAACAAAGGCATCAAATTCTTTTAAAGCCTCTGTTTGTACATTGGTTTCAGTAGAAGCAACTTGAAATTTGTTATTTCCCGCCGTTTGCTCGTTGAATTTAAAATCAACAGGGCGGATCATGAGGATATGGTTGGTAGTCTGCATAATGGTGAAAGGTAAAAGGCGTAAGGTTTAAGGTTGCATACTGCCCCAAAAGTATTCATTAAATATCAGGCATTTATACTATAGGCAAATTTAACCTTAAACCCTATACCTTACGCCTTAAACCTCAAATATTGTCTCTTAATATCGGCAAACTCATACAATGGAAACCCCCACGGGCACGTGATAATTCTGCCGAAGGCATTAAAATCAACGTATCGGTTATGGTTTCGACATTTACTTTACCGCTTTCTAAATCCTGGATCAAATCTTTTACATCCACTACATCAAAGCCAGCAGTTTTAAAGGCCTCAACGGTTTTATCGTTTCTGTCGTAACCTAAAACCACACCATCTTTAATGGCTAAAAGGTTACAGGAATCTGTCCACTGCTCACGCGAATCGTAAGGGAACTGATTGTTTCCGCTATAAATAATCTGAGTAGGTTCGGTGCTTTTTAAGTCGTTCTGGCTAATATCATTTAATAAAGCTTCTACATGTTTGAAGTGTTTCGGCTCGCTTGGATTGGCTTTAGTAAACTGAATGGCGGTAGTCGCTTCCAGTTTTTCGGGTTCTTTTAAAAAGTTGATCGGCTCATAAGGATTATATTTTGGTGAATGCGCAATCGAATTCAAAATTACCCAGGTATTGCGTTTAACTTGCGTGAAAACAGTATCCAGGTGCATGTAATCACGTTTGCTCGGTATTTTCACCACGGTAACTTTTTCGACCACATCCTGATCGAACAATAACTTAATCGCTTCGTTGGCACCATGCTCTGATGTCCGCTCGCTACAGCCGATTAATACGTGGTTAGGACTCACCATCATCACATCGCCACCCTCTAAAGTGGTGCTGAAAGCAGGTTCATCGCCTGGTCTTAAAAAGTGCATGGTTACATCCGGAATTTCGAGAATGTTATTGCGGTAATCTTCAAACAAAGGATGGTTGAAGAATATATAACGCATTAAAAGCGTTTCGCGCACACGGGCTTTTTTTGCCGGTTTGTTTAACAGAATGTGGTTATTAATTGTGGTGCCTACATCCCTGGTGAAAATTAAATTGGGGATCGGTGCAAAAATCATCGTATCGTCGGCCAGTGTACCGGAGATGAAAATCTCAGCCAACTGTTTCGGATCGGTATTCGTTAACGCTAACTGTACTTTATAGGTACAGCCTTCAATCGCACAAACGGCAGCAACCAGTTTTTTGCGGATGGATTCGTTTTCGAGCATTTCGCTCAACAGATTCTGAATCTCGATTACCGATTTAGAATTGTGAAAATCGGGGTGGTTGGGTTTATAAAAATTACGGTTGGATGCTTCCGAATCTATATCGCTCAGTTTTCCTTTAATCTTATCAGGATCAAGAAAATACATCAACAATTTAATATAATAATCGTATTCGCCTTTACGGATGGTATCTAAATGTACTATATCTTCGAAAAGCCAATCTTGTGCCTTAGAGGGTACTACTTTGCCTAATCCACTATCAGGACTATGTATTAATAATTTACGCAATCTGCCGATTTCGGTGTTTACGCTCACTTTAAAATTTGGGTTCTGCTCGCTCATAAAAAAGTTAGTTATTGCAAATCTATTAGAATTTTTGAGAGTCCGAAAGTCCAGGGGTCCGAAAGTCCGAAGATATAGTTTGAAAATAGGTGCTGGAAAAGTTAGAAGACCAATGAGATTTATATTTATAGGTATTCTGTCTTCCGACCCCGGACATCGGACTCCCGACTTTTTTATTGCACAGCACCCACATCCTTAAACCTTATTGAAGCGGCAGCTCCCGATTCCTTCAATCGGGACTATAGCGGAAAGAAGGACTATCGGAACCGATTGGCACTACTTAGCTTTCCAAGCCTTTTGAAAGCTCAAAAACCTTCCGCCTTAAACCTTTCACCTTCCACCTTTTTTACATATTTTTGGCACATGAATTTTATTATTGCCGAAACACAGAAAGCCATTTTTGAACTTTATAAGGAAGAAGTAGCCGAAAGTGTAATCAACATACAAGAAACCCGTAAAGAATTTGAAGGACAGGCAACGATTGTTGTTTTTCCGATCACCAAAATTTCTAAGAAATCGCCGGAACAAACTGCTACAGAAATTGGCGAATATTTGGTTGCCAACGTAACCGATATCACTAAATTTAATGTGGTTAAAGGCTTTTTAAACTTAAGCATTGCTGAAAGTTATTTCTTAAAACAGTTTAACGAAGAAATTTTATCGCCCGATTTTGGTGTATATGCACCTAACGGTAAAAAGGTAATGGTCGAATATTCTTCGCCAAATACCAATAAACCGCTCCACCTGGGGCACGTGCGTAATAATTTATTGGGTTACTCGGTTTCTGAGCTGCTTAAAGCTTACGGTTACGATGTGGTGAAGGTAAACCTGGTTAACGATCGTGGTATCCACATCTGTAAATCGATGTTGGCCTGGCAAAAGTGGGGTAATGGCGAAACACCTGAAAGCACTGGCTTAAAGGGCGATCACCTGGTTGGAAAATATTACGTCATTTTTGATAAAGAATACAAAAAAGAGATTGATTCGTTAAAAGCGGAAGGACAAACTGAAGAAGAGGCCAAGAAAAATGCACCGTTGATTAAAGAAGCGCAACAAATGCTGCTGAAATGGGAGCAAGGTGATGAGGAAGTAGTTTCGCTTTGGAAAACCATGAACGAGTGGGTTTACGCTGGTTTTAATGTAACATATAAAAACCTTGGGGTTGATTTTGATAAATTTTACTACGAAAGCAATACTTACCTGTTAGGAAAAGGTACGGTTGATGAAGGTTTGGCCAAAGGCGTTTTCTTTAAAAAGGAAGATGGTTCGGTATGGATCGATTTAACTGCCGACGGTTTAGACCAGAAACTGGTTTTACGTGCCGATGGGACTTCGGTTTACATTACGCAGGATTTGGGTACTGCCGAAATGAAACACGACGATTTCAATATGGATGAGTCGATTTATGTGGTAGGAAATGAGCAGGATTATCACTTTAAGGTATTGTTCCTGATTTTAGAGAAACTGGGCAAAAGCTGGGCGAAAGGTTTATACCATTTATCGTACGGAATGGTTGATTTGCCAAACGGAAAAATGAAAAGCCGTGAAGGAACAGTTGTTGATGCGGATGAGTTAATCGAAAGCATGGTAACCACCGCCCGAGAGAAAACGGAAGAATTGGGTAAAACCAACGATTTTAGCGAAGCAGATAAAGAAGAGTTATATAAAAATATTGGTTTAGGTGCTTTAAAATATTTCCTTTTAAAGGTTGAACCGAAAAAACGTTTATTGTTTAATCCTGCTGAAAGTATCGATTTCCAGGGGAATACAGGGCCATTTATCCAGTATACACATGCACGGATTAAATCGCTGTTGAGTAAATCGGATTATCAGTTTGCAGTTGGTAGTGAGCAGTTTTCAGGAATATCGGATGTGGAACTGGAAATGATTCTGCAATTGGCGAAATACCCTGCAGAAATTGCTATTGCAGCTAAGGCTTATAGTCCGGCAAGTTTGGCCAACTATTTATACGAACTGGCTAAACTGTTTAACAAGTTTTATCATGAGGTACCGCCAATTGTAAAAACTGAAGATGGTGAAGTGAAACAGTTCCGTTTAAACCTGAGCAAAAAAACAGCTGATATTATTCATGCTGGTATGCTGATTTTAGGGATTACTTCGCCAGAGCGGATGTAGTTACTGTTGGCTGAAGCCAGCGGTAATGAATTCGGAAGTATTGATTTAAAAATTTAATTAGTGGTTAACGAACTGATTTTACTTTGTTTGGTGGCTTTTGCTGCCGGATTTATAGATGCTATTGTAGGTGGCGGCGGTTTATTACAAACTCCCGCCATTTTACTTATTTTACCACATTATCCTGTGGCTACGCTTTTAGGAACTACAAAAATCCCATCAATGGCGGGTACAACGCTGGCCGCTTTCAAATATTCTAAACAGGTTAGTTTTAATTACAAGGTGCTTGCTGCCTGTGTGCTTACTGCATTTTTAGCCGCATTGATGGGGGCGTTTTTGGTGAGTAGGATCGATAATTCGGTCATTAAACCGGTAATCCTTGTTGTGCTGATTTTAGTTGCACTTTATACCTATTTTAATAAACAATTTGGTATCCACCAGGAGAAAGACCATTCGCTTAAACAACAGGTTTTAATGGCTGCTTTATTTGGAATATTGATTGGTTTTTATGATGGCTTAATCGGACCAGGTACCGGCTCTTTTCTGATCTTGGTTTTTATTGCTGTACTGGGCTTCGATTTTATAGGTGCCAGTGCACATGCCAAAATTGTAAATATGGCGACTAATCTGGCAGCCATTATCTATTTCAGTTCAACAGGACATATCCTGTTTCAATACGCCATCCCAATGGCACTTTTTAACCTAACGGGTGCTTTCTTCGGTACAAAACTAGCCTTGCTTAAAGGAAATAAATTTGTGCGTGTATTTTTTCTGATCGTTGTTTTCGGAACAATTTTAAGATTTGCTTATGATATTCTGAAAGTGTATGTTGTGTAAAAGGAAAGAAGTAGAAAATAAAACGCTTTATCCATAGCCTCTTACTTTAAATCGTGTATTACTCCCCGATACAAAAAGTTATTTTGTAATAGTAAAATTAATTACTATTACAAAATAACAAATACAAAACAATTAGCTAATAATTTCTCAAATAAGTATTCTGTTTTTTTATCTCAATTATTAACTAAGCTTAGCATTAACAGTTTTCAGCTTTTCTAAAGTTTGGAATGTTTTACTTACAGAATCTTTTGTATACAATTTACTATTAAATTTAGGCCCAGCCTCAGCAAAATATCCTTGTAAAGTTTTAGAGATTTTTTCTTTATTAGATGGTGAATACTCAAGCGTTCTAAAATTATAATAGTACAGAATTTTAACTAAAATAGAATATCTAAGTACAGGTATTTTTATATCTGAAATACTTTGTTTGATATATTCATGATTTTTCAATAAATCGATATCAGCAAGTGTATAAAGCAATATGAATTTTTTAAATTGACTTTCTTCTTTACTGGTTTTTAGTTTATGTAATTTATCTTTAATTATACCTTGCAAATTATTTGCTCCGATCATATCAGATATTCTACTTTGAACAATAATTGGGAGCATTTGACGCATCAATTTAACAAGTGCTGCCATTTTATTTTTTTCTTCACTCAATCCTGAATTATCGCTATTAAATGATTGAAAGAGTTTGTATCCCCAGCTTACCGTAGTATCAATAATATAGTCGAAAATTTCGTTTATGAGATCTGTACTTGTTATATCATCTGCATTTTTAAAAACCCTTCCTAATATGTAGAGAGAATTCTCTAGGGAAACAATATTGTTTTGGTCAATAGGTAAAAAACGTTTTAATCTAACTTCACAATTATCTTGAATACTTATAGTTGAGATACTTTCCTCGACCTCTTCAATGTCATCTAGCTGTTCATTAGACATCACGCTCCTGATCAAATCTGTGTGATTTTTTTCTAGATGTAATGCTATTTCTCCAGTATCTAGCTGTGTTAATGCATTATCAATATTTTCGGTTAAATATGCCTGATTTATTTCCGCAAATATCTCTTTTGTCTTATTAAAAATCTTCAATACAAAATCTTCGTCACCACGATTAGAGCCGGCATACATTTCAAGTTCATTTTTGAAACTTAGATAAACATTATTATCATTGATAACAGTTTCTCTAAATTCCTTATCCAATTTTAAGTAATGAGCTAAGAAATACTCAAATACACCATTCAGTCTAAAAGCATATCTTTTGTTTTCAACTTCTTTTATAATCCCCTTATCGGTTATGTATGACCAGATTGTTGCAGAATCAGTATCATTACGTGGGTTTGAAGCCAAGTATTTAGCAGTAAATTCTAAAATGTTATCACTTGTAGCTGAATATGCATTTTCATTATTATCAAGTAAAAATTTTGAAAGATGTGCTAAATATTGTTTGTATTTTTCAAAGCTGAAACTTCCCTTGTTTTTAATTAGTTTTTCTCTCTCAAGTATTGATTCAATATATAAGTCTACCAAATCAACATCGTTTGTAATATCCTTTCTGGAATCTTTAAAAACCCATAGAAATAATGAAACACTCCAAAAATTAAATGGTATAGCCAACATACCAAAAATATGATTTATTCTATTTATTACTTCAACCTTGCTGATTTCTGAACTGCCATAAAACTTATCTGCTAATTCTCTTAACTGCTTGGGTTTAAGACTATGGAAATAAAGAGTTTTAACACTATATGTATTAATTTTTAGTTCTTGATATTTCGATCCAGAATTCTGATCAGTGCAAATTATAATTTGAGCTAAGCTAAAAGATTTTACAATTCCTTCTAACCATTTTATATTTTCATCATCTCTAAAGTCCATATTATCAATAAGTAGCATAACAGTCTCATTCTCCATGATATCTTTAACCGCTGCCTTATTTACTTGAAAATATGAGGCTAAATCTTTTACAAACTTCCCCTCCAAATGCTCTTCTTTCTCAATTTTCTTGAAATCCAAATAGATAGGAATTCTCTCGTAGTGATTATAATCCTCTAAGCAAATTAGCTGTATTTTTTTTAATAACGAGGTTTTACCACATTTGTCATTTCCCATTATTAAAAAGTTAACATTCGACTTAATTATTTGTTCAACTTCAACTATTTTAACTGAGTTTTGCTTTTTGACCTCTTCGGCACTCTTTGAACTGATTACAGGACTGGTCCACAAATCAATAAAGCCTTTATTATCTTTGTCTTTCTTTCCTTTAAGAAAAAGATCGTCAGCATTTTCTAGTTCTTCACTATATAAAGCCCTTAATCTTTGTCTGAATTTATTTTGCTTTGCTTTTTCTGAATCAATTGGGATTTGAAGTTCTAGAGGTTTTGTATCATAAAATATTTCATCTTGAGCATCGTATTTATAACAAGTAGCATTAACTTTGAAAGAATCCAGATTTATATTTACTATTGTGAAGCCTATTTTAGATCCATCATTATCTGCTAATGCTGCTGCTGATGCAAGTTTTAAGATTCCATCTTTTGAAGTATACGATACGGAAGTATTGTTTTTATGTAAATGTCCAGAAAAAGATACATTGAAATTATTATGAATTAAATCTTCAATAGTATATTGATTATATAACTTAAATTGAGATATTGGATGATGATGTAAAAGGATTTTAATGTCGCATTTGCTAATCAATTTTAAGCTTTCTTGAAGGTAGCTAATAGGTACAATTAAATTACCCTCGTCCAAGTCACCAATGGCTCTCCAGGCCGTATTTAAGCATATCACTCCGACGCTTTTACCTAAATGTGTCCTTATGTGACTCGAATAGCCAAAGCTTATGGTGTCAAATCTGTTGGTTGTAGTAAAATACTGTTTCGCAAAATGTTCATAATTTTCTAATGGAGACAAACTAGATTGGTAATCAATATCCTTTTTCTTAACGAATGCTTCCAATTCTTCATTCGTTTTTAAATTATCAATTCTTGAAATTATTGCGGGGCTAACCTTGGTTCGATCCACATCATGATTGCCTGGACAGATAAAAAATCTATCTTTTGGAATATTTAAGGCTGATAATAGTTTATCGATGAGAACTTCAGCCGCATTTGTGAAATCATTTGATTTAGTACCTGAAAAAACTAAGTCTCCTGTGAAAAAAATATAATCGATTAATATGTTTTGTTTTTTTATATGATTTACAATATTTTCAACAATCGCATCTTGTTTAAATTCGTTGTGTAATGATGTTTTAAAGTGAAAGTCTGTTAAGTGTAGAAT
>NZ_JBWKYI010000044.1:0-26466 GCF_059423705.1 Pedobacter sp. GW460-11-11-14-TSB4 | reverse complement strand
AACAGGTGGTCACTTTAAAGCGAAATGGGGTGACAGCTTAAACCCGGAACGGGCGGCCATTTTTGCCGAAATGCCCACCCAAAGCCCATGCCAAATATTGTAGGATAAGTTGCAGTAACGATGTCGCCAGTTGGAACCAGAAACCAGTATTCTCGCTAACTCCTACATTAAACTAAAGCGAATCCCTTGATAGAGGGTTAGTAAATATGATTTCAGCCCTGATATAAAAAGTATTTATTTTGTATAAATCAAAATTTTAATAGTTATTTATGTTGAAATGAAGTAGTTCAGAAAAAAAACAATAAAGTACTTTTAAAAATGAAGATCATCGGTAAAACGAATTTATTAATATCGCTGACTCTGATCAGTATCGTGGGTATTGCAGCCTGTAAAAGAAACGATAATGTTGACTTTGATCAGCTGATTAAACAGTATTCGGCAAATCAAAAAGACAGCTTGAAATTGCAATCTTTAAAATTTATAAAAACTAATATTGAAGGAGTGACATCTGACGAACCGTATTTTTATAACGAGAAAGGTGAAATGCTGGATTTTAATTTGGATACAATTACCTCAGACAGTTCCCTTAGATCGATATTATTAAATAAAAAAATAAACTATTCGTATACTCGTTTAAAGGATGTTGATTTTTTGTCTTCAGAATTATTGGAGGAAAATATAGATAAAGCGCTATCAGACTGGAAAAAGTATCCTTGGAATAAGAATGTACCTAAAGATATTTTTTTAAATTATCTTCTGCCATATAAGGTTTTAAACGAACGTCCAGATAATTGGAGGATGGTTTTGTTTAAAAAATATAAGGATAGCATTTCTAATCACATGGCAAATTGGGATAGTGACAGTGAGAAACTATATTTAGGTCTACGTACAGAAGCTTGGTCCTGGCTGAAATATACCTCTGACTTTACCAAGCTGACTCGGTATCCTTCTTTCAAAGAATTGATAGCAATAAAAAAAGGAGAATGCCCTGAACTTTCCAATTTGTTTGTATTTATAGCAAGGTCTGCCGGAATACCTGCTACAGTAGATATAGTGCCGTTGTGGGGAAAAACAAGTGGTAGTCATGCCGCAGAGGTTTTCTATGGGCCGATCAAAAAAAACAACAAGGTTGTAAAATATGGCATGAGGCCGTGGGATCCTTTTAAATTTCCACCCAAGGTTTTCAGGACTAGCTTTAAAAAAACAAACTTATGGTCAGATTCCATAAAACCACTAATGGGAAAGAAAAATTATTTTATCCCGACCTTCCTAAAATCAGACAGATTATTGGATGTTACAGCAGATTACACCCCAACAACAAACTTCATTTACAAATTTGAAAAAAAAGAGAATAATATCCCCTTAGCTTATATCTGTGTCTTTAATTACGGAGTATGGAAACCCGTTTTCTATGGCAAGGTTACTTCAGATGGCGGATACGTTATATTCAATAATATGGCAAAAGATATGGCATATCATGTTGCAGTACCCGAGGGCAATAGGTATAGATTGATCGGCAAACCGTTTATCATAGATTCCCTTAATCATGTTGTATACTCTACACCAGATTTTGGCAATAAAAGCAATACCATTTTGAAAAAGATAAATATGGGCGCTGAATCTTGGGTGAAAAAGTCTAGAGAATATACATTAAAATATTTGGATAAGAACAATGAATGGCAAGATTTAGACAGCAGGATCTGCAAAAAAGACTCTTGTTTAATTTTCGACAAAATACCAGCTAATGCATTTTACATGATTGAAGACAGAATCGGCGATAAAAGTTTAAGTAGGATATTTCTTATTAAGAACAAAGAGCAACTCTGGTATTAAGATTATGTTTTATTTAATTCAAATTGCTGCTTAAATGAAGTTGGTAGCATCGGTTAACTCTTCTCAAAAGGCTACTCACGTATCATTAATCAGTATTTTTATGCATCTAATTTGTTACATTAGATATAAATATGCATATTTGCGCATGTTTAACCCATTATCTATCAAATATGAATCCATCTACTGGTCTTGTACTCTACACTGCGCTCACAGCCATTTTTGTTAGCGTATTAATCTATCTACTAATCAAATTTTTGAAAAAAAAACAATGAAACAAAAACAAATTCTAATTCTCTCTCTTATTTTTGCCTTTTTTGCAGGTATAATTTATTCCTGCAAAAAACAAGATGCCTCAAAATTATCTGTTAATGATTTAATTGAAAAATACGATCTCAAAGTTGTTCAAGCTGCTGTACAGGATACAACGAAAACTAACATGGTTTTCGCCTCAGCCGCGGAGGCGGATGCATTTATAGCCAATATCAAAAATGCTTCCTATACAACAGAGATCGGCTCCACTATAAGCTTAAATGCAAACAAGAACCTGAAAGCTTCCAATAAACCATCAGGACTACAAATCTCTGGGAAAATTATGTTTGAGGAAGAGCCTGATCTAGTGGTTGAAGGAAAACCTAAACCAGGCTCTAGAAATGTGAAATACAATGCATCACCTATCTCTGGTTATTTGGTTAATGTTAACTGGGGAAGTAATTATTCAAATATAACTACAACAGGTGCTCTTTTTGGTTTCACCCTTGGTACATCATTTACTCAAACTGGCACGGGAACATCAACTTACAATTCTCAAACAGGTCTTATTAACTTTACTGTGAATGGCTTGCAGAATTACAACATTATCGTTGAAGGACTTGGAACGATATATAGTCAGCCTATTGTTATGACTGGTTCGCTTAATCCTACTACCGGAACTTCGACCATGACAGTGACAAATGCCCAATAACATTCATATCTAATTATTTAGAATAAATTAATGGTCATTAAACTAAAGTTTGGAAGATGTGGTTTTAACCCGCATCTTCCATTTTTTTTTTCTGAAAGTTTACTTCGTCAAGTAATATTTGCATTTGTGCTGCTTCAGATCTTTTCTCCTATATTAAATATTACAGGAGTCTATCTCTTTAGTGAAAGAATCGAAAGTTTTTATATAGAATTTTCATCCCTTATCATTGTTCTACTCTCCATATATTATTTTATTATACGTGGCAAAAGTTTCGAGTACACGAGATTGGATTTATGCATTCTATTTTTGATTGTATACATGTGTTTGATTAACCTGGTAACTAACGGAAAAGAAGACAATTATCTCTTATTCTTCTTTATCACCATTTTTTCTCAATTGATACTGCTCAAGAATTTAAACTTCTCACCAAATAAAATCGAATCGGGTATTTTCTTAGTTAGCTCTCTTCTTTCAATCTATATCATAATACAACAATTATTCAATTCTTTAGGGTTTCCAGAGATAAAATTATCGGAAACCGTATTTGATAGCACAACGACAACTGGGAATTATCTAGCTCTTACTTTTCCTTACATTCTGTTTAGATCTTCAGACAAAATGCTTTTGGCACATAAGATATTTTTTCTCATCAACCTTGTCGCTATTTTTTTGTCAAAGGATGTGAGTTCAATCATATTGGTGATGTTGATGTGCTATCTATTTTTTACCTTTTTCTACAAAAGGACCAAGAATTTATTGTGTTTTAAAAAACATCTACTTTTCCATGTATTATTTTTAATAATCAGCTTTTCGGCTATTATGACCACCTTGATCAATAGCAACAAAGCACTAAGGGCACTGGAGGGCCGGATTTTTATTCAAAGTACAAGTATGCCAATGTTAAAGGACAATTTGTTGTTTGGTATAGGGACAAATAAGTTCGGTGCACAATATAATTATCTACAGGCAAGCTATTTTGTAAGCGAAAAAGACCAGGCTAAGTATGGTAAATATCGGGATCTTGCAAATAATTCTTTTAGCTGTTTTAATGAATATCTGGAATTATGGATTGAGATCGGAATTTTTGGTTTGATACTACTTCTGATTGTAATATTTTATATTTACCGGACAATCAAGTACAAGCCTCTGAAACCAGCAATAATCTCAATAACAGTATTTTTTATACTTAGCTTGAATGATGGCCTATTCCACAATATTTCACTTTTACCCATAATGATCATTAATTTTTGTTTGATGGGCGACCAGTACAAAAATTACACACTTCATAGTCGATTGGTAAAAATTCAGAGCATTGTAATCGTTAGTTTGACATTGTGGTATGCCTATATTTTGACCAATCAATTTAAATCAACGTTGGCATATAATAAAACATTTAGTGAAGCTACCAATTCGCAAAAACTAAGAAACTATCAACGGGCTTATAAATATCTCCAAAACGATGGAATCTATCTTTACCACTATGGTACTTTTTTAATAAAAAAACAGGCTAAAGTTAAAGAAGGAATAAAGATTCTGAAGAAGGCTATCAGCAGGTTACCACATACGGACATATTGAATTTACTCGGCGATGCATACATAATGGAAAATAAATTCACGGATGCTGAATATTATTATAAAATTTCTGCGAACATAGTGCCAATTAAAATTATCCCTAGATACAAGCTATTTCAACTTTACATTCTCAAAGGTGAAAATGATAATGCCATCAAGCAAGCCAAAATAATAGATTCTACCCCTGTAAAAGTATCATCAAAAACAGGAGATAGGATAAGATGTGAAATAACTCGTTACCTAGATAAGCAAGAAAATTGTGAACTGAAGAAGGAATGCCTATAAGATAAGTGATTTGAAACTTCGGTTTCTTACACCCTCAGGATAAATAGCTTTAAAAAAGCTCACTTTATGGCCTATAAAAGACTTGATCAAGTCATAGAATACTAAAACAAAGTTAATGCGTAAAGGTTCGACAGCCTTTAGCTCTGAAATTCGAGAACTTTCAACCACCCTTTCTTTGCCTAAACCAGCCCTTAGATATAATAAATCAATTGGGTATCAACCGCACCTTTAAAAGCAGCGATTACCCTGTCCAGATCATCGGCGAGAGCATATTCAAATCCTTTCCAATAATCGATTTTGGCTAAAACAAGCTTAGATTTTTCTGACCAAAGCGCAAACTGAGTATCGAGGGTTAATTTAATAAGGCCATCTTATAAAAGCACTTAAGAAATTCCTATTTTTAAACTGCCCTTATCCAGCCAAGTGTCCGCAGGAGACGAGGCTTCCGGCCGTCCGGTGGACGGCCGCCACGCATTTTATCCCGCTCTTAAAACAATCAGCTTCTGATAAAAGTCCTCCCAGTAAGCCCGAAGCCTTTTGTCCAGCTCTGAAAACCTGGGGTCTTCATGGTAAAGGTTTCTAAAATGATCTGCCTCTTTGATGGCAGCTTCTAAATCGTTGACCCTGATGGATCTTCCAGCAAAATCGATAACATTCATCATAATTGAATTACACCCAGTTTGGGCAGGTCAAACAGCTAATTTTAAGATATAAATATTAAACTATCTCTAAGGCTTCTATTCTCCTCATTTCACCTCACCAGCGCTTAATTCCACTTCATTTTCAATGAGCCAGTATGTTGCACAATCTGAAAGTTCGTCGAAATGCCCGCTGCATCCAGAGAGTACAGCGCGCAACCGCTCCCGATCTTCCTCTGCCCCTTCAAAAGATGAACACATAAAATTGCCATAAACGTAAAAGTTAGCATCATTACAAACATCAAAACCGCTCAAAGCTTCAATTTCATTCCTGGCCTGTTGAAAAATGCCATCCATTACGATATAACAGGGGTCAACGTCCGAAAACTTCATACCACATTCATCACAAAACAATTCGATCTGATCGAATGCCCAAGCTGAATCAAAACCAGCGTTAATCGCATGCGAAACTGCTGTTTTAATATCCAAATAACCATAAGGGCAAAAAGCCTCCCTAAAGCTTGCGATCTCATTTTCTAGGTACTCCAAATTTTCCATAATCAAATCCTTAGATAATCCGTTTTATTTTCTTTGTTTCCCCTTTTCCCAAAAAATCTTTTCAAAAGAAAAAACGGAAAAAAAGAAAGTCCGGAAAAACGGGCGTAAGAGAGAACGCAGAGCTATAAGTCCCAGAGGGTGTTCTGGCGCAGCCAGGACATTATGCGCTCGCAGAGAACGGAGCGCCCGAAATTTACGGCCTTTTTATCCGTTTCGATTTGAATGACCCTGATGATCAGTTCACATTAAAAAAAGTGCATTTATTGAATACCGAATGAAAACCAACTGGTCCATAACCTAAAAGTAGTATACCCCTTTATTCATCTACTTAACGAAGCGAGTTTCCGGCATGTAAGAGACTTGATCAAATCGCAGGATATTGAAACAGTTAATACGAAAAGGTCCGACTCCCTTTCGATCTAAATTTTTTAAATGTTTAATATTTCAACCTTACATTATAGCATAATCATATATGCACAATAGTTGTTGGGAATAATAAAACAAAAAATAATGGCAACAAACTAAAGGACTGCATTGTTGTTGGCAACCATGATAATTGTAGCCTCCAAGCTATAAAGTTTCGACACCGACGGGCACTTCAGCAATTTTTGCTGTTTCTTACGTCAGCTATTTTCACGAAAAACATATTACCAGCAAGCAAAGAAGATTATTATATTTGAAACCATATCTAAAACCCAAAATTACGCCTCATGAAAAAAACACTTTTAGTCATACTGGCAACCGCTTTAAGCCATTCAGGTTTTACCCAGTTCAAAAATGAAAGCTTCGAAACCAAAAAAGACCATTCACTGGCCCCTTCAGATTGGAACTTTACATCCGTTGCCGGCTATACAGGCCAGAGAGATGATTCCATCTCACATTCGGGAAAATCCTCATTCAAATTAACAGGTAGCGACCAGATTAAAGCGAATACTTTCCAGAACGTTTCACAACTCATTGCTTATGAAACTAAGGGCTTTGAGCAGATCCAGCTCTCGGGATACGTAAAACTGAAAGAGGTTGAACAGAGCCTGGCATTCTGGTGCCAGGTCTGGGATAAGGACAATAAAATGATAGGATTTGAAAACATCCAGTCACAGCAGCCGGTACTAAAGGGAAGCAGTGAATGGAAGCAATATTCCCTTAGACTCAGCCTGCCCAAAGAAACCAAAAAACTTTATTTCGGGGTCTATCTGATGGGAAAAGGAACAGCCTGGATAGACGATTTCACTATAGAAAAACTCGACAACCCCTACTCACCACCCAGTGAAGAAATTACCCGCTACATCAGTGAAGTGCGCAAAATAATAAAAGAAAATTCCATTTACAGGGATTCCCTTAACTGGGCAGATATCGACGAAGGCATTAAATTCTTCTCTTCAGGTCTGAAAACCGTGACCGATGCAGCCAAAATCAACAGCTACATCCTTAGCACTTTAAAAAAGGCAGGTGACAACCACTCCTTCTTCCAGACCCGGGTAAATGCCCAGAAATATGCTTCGGAGAATACCAATCCTGAAAAAACTACGTCGGCACTGCTTGAAAACAATATGGGCTATATCCAGGTACCTGGTTTTGGTTCACTGGATAAGAAAACAATGGATGAGTTTGCGAACGATATCCAGCAGCAGATTTGCCGGCTTGACACAGCAAACCAAATTCAGGGATGGGTAGTTGACCTGAGGAAAAATACAGGTGGCAACATGTACCCCATGATTGCAGGGCTCGGTCCGCTGATCAGCACCGGAGAACTGGGTTACTTTGTCTACCCCGACGAAAAAAAAACAAAATATCACCCATGGACCTACACCTCCTCAGATAAACCAACTTCAACCATGGGTATCACCATCAGCAAACCTTACCAGATTAAAAACAAAGACAGTAAAGTTGCCGTATTGATTGGTCCGCGTACTTCAAGCAGTGGTGAGATGACCACGATATCCTTTATCGGCAAAGCGCACACAAAACTGTTCGGAGAACCGACAGGTGGCTACACGACTGCAAACCGGGGGTTCAAATTAGCGGACGGCTCTTATCTTTATCTGGCCTCCAGTTATACTGCAGACCGCAATAAGAAAGAATACCGTGGAAAAATACAGCCGGATGTCCTAATCAAGCCTTCAGGTGATGGGGATGAGGTATTAAAAGCTGCTGTAAAATGGCTGAGCGAAAAGTAAATTACTCACAAATAGCTCTATCGACCGTATCTTATCGATCCCTGCACCAGCAATGCTAAAAAAACACAGTAACCCTAAATTAACGCAAATTTAAACTTTAACAATCTCATGAAATCACAGCACACCTTCCGTTATTTATTTTTTCTTTTTTTCCTTGTATACGGCTGCCTTTGCCAGGCCCAGACTTTTGAACATGGTGAAACTATTAACGGACCTGGTTTCGGGTACGGCGGCGTTAAAACTTTTGATGCCGACGGTGATGGTGACCTGGATGTATTGTACTTTCCAAACTTATATCTGAATGACGGCCATGGCAGAAAACAAAAAACGATCCTCATAGGAGATGCCAAAGAATATGAAGATTATAGTCTCGAAGACCTTGACGGAGATAAAGACGTCGATATTGTCGTATTATATAAAGACGGGGAAATAGTGGTTTTCATTAACGGACCGAAGGGCTTTAACAGGATAGCGCAAAAAAGCAAGGTAAGCTACCTTCCTGCCGAGTATGCCAAATTGTATTTATATGATGCCAATTCGGACGGAATACGCGATATCATTATATCCGGACTCAGAGGAGTTCCAATTGCCTACACAGGAGCTTCCAACCATCAATACAGCTATTTCAAAGTATTTAATGATAATTTTCGAAGGCTGAGTGATGTAATTGGGATTGACATCGATAAAAACGGCATCCAGGAACTACTGGTTCCTGTTTACCCGCAAAAAAGGGGTGAAAACCCAGTGCTCCAAGCTTACGCTTTCAAAGGCGATAAATATGTTGTTGCCCAAACCATCCCCCTAGCTACCGGGATAAGCAGCTTTAGGTTAATGGATATGGATAAAGACGGCGACCAGGACCTGGTATACTCTTATACAGACCAGAATGGCGGTATATACTGGATAGAACGTAACAGCAAAGGCGCATTAGGTAAAACTCATACACTCATAGACCACCTTGAACTGGAAAGCTTCAGGCTTGAAGACTTTGATTCAGACGGCGATCTTGATCTGGCTTATTTTACCCAACGCAATCAATATACTTTTATCAATTGGGCCGAGAATAAAGGGAACAATGTTTTTGTTAAAACCCAGAAAAGTCTACTCCCCAATATCAAAGAATCTCAGTTATTTGTTTTAGGGGATTTCGATGGCGACAAAGTCAAAGACGTGCTTTTTTATGATGATGAAAAAGAACAGATAAGGCCTGAGTATACCATGCTATTACAGCAAAAGAACGGGCAGGTAAAACAAAAGAACACGTGGCTTGTAAAAGCTGACTGTTCCGGCTTTGCTTTTACCGACCTGGATAACAACGGCACCAAAGATATTCTAGGATATTATAACCATGAGTTGTTTTATATGCTATCAGACGGAAAAGGAAAATATGCCAAGTCTACGCAACTGCTAAAAAGCCCGTTTAAAATTGAAAAACTTGAATCAGCCGATCTTGATAATGACGGGAAAGAAGATTTGGTGGTATGCTCCGGCGAGCGGGAAAACGGCATCCTGGGTTGGTATAAAAACCTGGGAGGTTTCAAATTCAGCCCGATATCGATATTGCTCCAGGAAAAAGGAAGACTGATCAGCTTCGAGCTTATCGATTATGATCGCGACGGCAATAAGGATGTGGCCGTGAACTACTGGACAGACAACATTCGCGGTCTCTACCTTTATAAAAACACGGGTAAGGGCATTTTCAGCAAAAGCCGTACAGCAGTTAGCGAAACCAGTAAGTTATTCCCGTCCATTGCCGTATGGGATATTAACGGGGACAAGGCCGATGACCTGATCGATTACGGGTCCCAAACCTGGTTCAACTACAAAGGGAATGAAAAATGGGAGGAGCAACCAAGTCATTTTCAGCAGCAATTTATCAGCAGCATTCATAGAGCCAAAGTGGACAACGATAGCTCAGCAGACTATCTGGTCCTTGCAGGCAGCCAGCTTAAATGGTTTGAAGAAAATAACGGACAATGGGAAAGCAAAGTTATTCCCAAAAATTTTGGCATCGAGATGCTCAGTGTCGGGGATATCAACGGTGATGGCTATAGCGATATTGTCTGCCTGGCTGACCAATATGGTCTGGCAGAGGGGCTTAACGAGGAAATTGCCTTCAGTTCCAAATATTCCATCATCTGCCTTATAAACGATAAGTCAGGAAACTTTACCTCCAAACCACTATCCCGGGTTTCCAACTTAAGCAGCCTTCAACTCCAGGACATTGATAAGGATGGTGACCTTGACATCATCGCCTCCTGCAGCCAATGGCCAGGTTCAGGTATCACCATATGGAAAAATTCAGGCAATAAGTAACTACAAGTTTTCCCCGAGCCATTCACAGACTCGATGTGACTGAAGCTGAATGCACTATGGGCGGGTTTAAATGTTCGTGATAGTTACTTCAGAAAAACGAAAAATGCAGGCAAAATGCTCATCGTCTGAGACCCCATAATTGCTTTTGCCGAAAGCATTACCCGCAGGCCGGCTTTCAGAAGATTTTTTAATGATAGAAGGTGCTCCATGAATGTAGTCAGTCTACAAAAAAAGCGCCTCAATCCTGAAAGCGCTAGTTTAGATAAAAAGTGCAGCCCCTATAGGTTTGCAGCGCGAAAATAGAAAACAGCTCCGAATAGAGGAAACTTAGCTCAAAAAAATTATTAATTAATATCCCTGCCTTGCATACAAACTGTCCTGTCAGGGACAGACGCGGCATCCTTTTGAAGCGAAAGACACAGCAAATGGCCCGGCCCGCAGGGGACAGCCAAAAACAACCCAAACAACAGGTCAGTCATAACACAAACGACAAACTACCTCCTCATATCCCTCCACCGCAAATAATCCTCAAACTCCCTACTCTGCCCCCTCCTTTTATTCCTATTCCAATAAACAGCCATCATAAACAGCACCCATCGTCATTTCCTTTATTCCTGCGTGGGGTTAAGCTCATCAGGTTAATTTCTATTTGCACACGACTTAAACTCTTTGTAGTTTAGGGAATGAAAAAATTAATCTCCTTTTGCACTCTCTTTTTTATCGTATTTGCTGTGAAAGCCCAGTCCGAAGGCGAGCTTCTTTTAGGTTTGAAGTTAGACTAATAAACCGCTCAAAAAATTGCATCAAAATACTTAATCCAATAATCACAATTCCATGAAATACTTTATCGCCCTCTTCTTATTTTTTGTTGTATTTGTCACAAAATCACAAACCATCAATAACCTTCAAAGCGAATTTACCAATACAGGCATTTACCATATTGATAAAATCACATTTATTGATACCGCAACTATTGTTGAGGTCAAGATCAGTTTTTTACCAAACTGGTGGACTACATTCAGCGATAAAGCATATTTAGAAAATGCAGACACAGGAGAAAAATACACGGTAAAAGCTATCGAAGGAGCTAAATTCAACACAAAACTGCTAACACCAAAATCCGGTGATACCACGGTTAAGTTGATTTTCCCTAAACTGGAAAAGAAAATTAAGCGACTAAATTACGGTGACGATGGTAAAACTTCGGTATACGGTATATCATTGCAAAAAAAAACTAAGACTAATCAAACGCCTTCAATACCTGAAAATGTTTCGAAATGGTTGAATGTTCAAATGGCAGCCAGCAAGCGCAAAGTAGACCCGAACCAGTTCTATGTGAGCGATTCGATTAAAATTGTTGGCTACATTAAAGGTTATGATAAAAGAGCAGGCTTTGCCAGTGGCATTATCTATCACCAAAATCACCTCACCAGAGAAGACTTTCCGACCACAGTAAGAATATATGAGGACGGACGATTTGAATGTAGCATGTTGGGCATACATCCAATTTCTTCGAACATATATTTTAATAATCAAAACATTAATTTTTATGCCGTACCAGGGACGACAACAGGAATAATTTTAGATTGGAATGACTTTTTATTGGCAGATAGATATCGCGATAAGCGGTATGAATTTAAACACGTACAATACTTGGGTGTAAATAAGTTGATTAACGAAACGCTCGCCTCCGTTAAGTTTACCTTGCCCAACTACAGTAAATTAAGTGAATATAGAAAAAAACAAAAACCGGAAGACTTTAAAAATATTCAAATTCAAAATTGGGAAAGCGCCAGAAAGACAGTAGATAGTACGATATCTATAAACCAGATAGCGGACCCCATCAAAAAAATGATAGTTAATCAAGTGGATTTAACCTATGCCAACTATATTTTTGACTATGAGAATTCACGTGACTATTACCGTAAGGAAGAACCCAACAATGAAATTCTTAAGTTACCGATACCTGCTAATTATTTCGATTTTCTAAATAAAATTAATTTGGACGATGAATCCCTTCTAATTTCCAATGCTTTTTCAACGTTCATTAATCGCTTTGAATTTTCGCCTGTATACGATAGAGCATTACTCTACGATCGTGACAATAATGGTAATGGCTATTTAAAATTAGATTCTGCATATCTTACTAAAAACAAGAAATCACTGGTTTTTGATATTGCCAAGCTTCGTTCATTGACTTCAAACTTTAAATTTAACCAATACAAAAATAAAAGTTTTGCTAAAGAAACTACTTTCTTAACACAAAGCATAAAAGAGCCCTTTGTGGTTAGTGAAATGAATCGAATGTACAACAAGTATAAAATAGGTAATGTAGCTTACGAGCTGCCTAATAGCGCTGCTGCATCAGTATTCAAGAAAATCATCAATCCATTGAAGGGAAAAATATTAGTTGTTGATTTTTGGGCGCAATGGTGTGGCCCTTGTCGCGAAGGTATTGAAAGTAGCCTGGCATTAAGAAAGAAATACAATGATAATCCCGATTTTGATTTTGTATTTATAACGGACGCAGAAAGCACCGACGCTGCTTTTTATGGTGAATATATTGTAAAAAACTCAATGATCAATACACACAGAATTAAGGCAGATGAATATTTAGCATTGAGAGAACTGTTCAAATTCAATGGGATACCCCGTTATGTTTTGGTGAACGCAGAAGGGAAAATACAAGACGACAACTTTTCATCATATAATCTGAAAAATGAATTCAGGAAATACTTTCCTGGAAAATTTACAGATGCATACTGGAAATAACAAATTGAACAATTGCATCATAATTAAAAGATACTTCAACTTAAAAGAACTTCATTTGAACGAACCCTTATACTGACCAAAAAATATTTTATGTTTCAAAGCGTAGGAATTTGCATAATCATACTAACTAAATGCCTATTATTGGCCATTTCCTTACATTAACTTGGTATGGTCAACGAGGTATATTATAAAATAACGGTAAAGGGGTTTGAATGGAACATTAATCGCTGCTACAGCGAATGGCAATATGCTTTTACTGGGACGTTCATTTCGATGGTGAGCTTGATAATGCATAAACAACACCTTCTTATCATGCGCGAATAGTTGAAGAAAGCCTAATCTCACCAAATTGGTAGCGGCATCAGGGCTATCAGTAAGAACGTGCCACACCGTTATGCCCCAATACCTTATTGTACAGAATAAGGATTTTTTGCCTAATAGTACTTTTTTGTACCATGCATTGTTGCATTTGTACTATCAGCAATATTTAAGTTTATTCTGAAATTAGCACGTATGTAATTTTAACAACTAAGAGAATATGAACTAAATAATTACTCATGGATAACATCCCCGTCTTTAATTACTTTTTCAGGGGAGAACAATGTCTCTAGAGTCAATCGTGGATCTTGGTTTAAAATAAGTAAGTTGGCTTTCTTACCTTTTCTAACAACTCCCCGGTCACTTAGCCCGGTAACTTTTGCCCCGTTCATTGTTGCCGCTTGTAATACTTCTAAATTGCTCATTCCACATTTCTCAGCTAGTAATTTCATTTCATACATTAATGGTAAGTTTTCGTTTTTGGTTGGATAAAACCAATCTGTCCCAGTAACCATATTAACTCCTAATTCATGCGCTCTTTTAGTGATTAGAACCGCATTTTTTAATTTATTATTCTCGGAAAGAAACACTGTTGGATCTAAATAAATATTACGTTTTTTCATTTCTAAAAGCAACTGATCACAAGCGGCACTATCAATTTTTAAACCTTTATTCAGTTTCGCCCAAGCTACGCTACTATTTAGTGTATCTCCTTTAATACTTTGAAAAATTAAATCACTGGCATGCGACATGCTGTTTACGCCAGCTAGTGCTACATCTATTGGCTTTGCCGGAAAAACAGCGGCGTGTGCCCACACCATTAGACCTTGCTTATGCGCTTCTTTGGTAATACCATTAATTAAGGTTTTATTTAAATCGGAATAGACCTTTATTCCTGTTACCCCTGCGTTCTTTGCATCTTCAACAGCTTGTTTGATGTTTTCCTGTTTACTGATCGTTTTATACCAGGGTGTGTTTCCCACATCCTGGTCATCTTTTTTAAATTTTGTTATAAGTTTAAAGTATGCAGGGCCGGCAAACTGTGCAGCGTAATAAATATCTGGCCCAATAACCTTACCTGCCTTAATATCGTTTTTATAATGAGCTAAATAGGGCGCATTACCAGTCATGTCACGTACGGTCGTAACCCCATGTCTAACAAAATTCAGCAAAATGCTATCGGTATTTAAACGAGCCTTTTTGATATTGGATAAATTGCCGGTTGCAAAATGTACATGGCTATCCATCATACCTGGCACTATAAATTTCCCGCTACAGTCAACTACATCAGCATCTTTTTCTTTTACCTTGGATAATTGATCATAAACTCCTTTTATTAACCCATTTTCAATAATTATTGAACCAATTCTGGGTTTAACATTTGCATCACCATCTATTATTGTAGCGTTTTTGAGGATAAGTTTTTTCGCCTGATTCTGGGCACAGCAAAGCCCTGACACCGCTGTTAACAGTGTTAGCATTAAATATATTTTTTTCATAATTTTTCGAGATCTGCTATTGTTGCATTTTGTTTAATAATGATTCCATTTTTATCAACTAGGAAAGTAGAGGGTAATGATTTTATCTGGTATTGGGTAGCAAAAGTTCCTTTCATTCCATGATCAGCAATTAACTGCATCCATGGAATTTTATCAGCATCAATGGCCTTTTTCCATGCCTCTTTAGCATCATCTACCGATACCGAAACCAGTTCAATCCCTTTGCTTTTTAAGCTGGCATAAACCGGAACGAGGTTACGATTAGCTGCTCTGCAGGGTGTACACCATGATGCCCAAACATCAATTAAGACATACTTATGGCGCTTAAAAATACTATCAATAGCAATAGGATTGCCTTCTTTACTTTGCAAAGTAAATGATGGTGCCATTTTACCAACGAACAAAGTATGCTGCAATACCTGAGCCTGAAGCTTTTGCCCAATCATACCTGATACGTGGTTAGTACTTTTAGTGGGTAAGAAATATGCATCGATTTTTTTCAAATCACGAAGATTAAATAAATTCAGATTACTATAGGCAATCCACTCGCCAGCAGCATTATTAATATTGTTGTGGATAAAATTTAACCTTGCAGTTTCTACCTTTGCTTCTTGTATATCATTTTCTTTGGCTGCAATCAGTTTTTCTTCCAGGTTAGCTGCTTTCATGTATTTATTTCCGGTGGCGGTCCATTGTTTTTGCATCGGTTCCATCTCAGCTAAATATTTATCGAGTATGGTTTGCAATTTACCTCCGCTTACAACAATCTGAGAATCAGCAGAAAATGTAATGGTACACATTCCTTTTTCAAACATAATTACCTGGTTAACAAATGGTTTTCTGCACTGTAAGGTGTAAACTGCCGGTACACTATCGGTTAGATGAAAGGTGTAAGCATGCTGGTTATCTAAACTTGATGTATCTATCAGTGTTCTTTTAGGCCATTCTCTGTACAGTTTAATTTTTGATCCAGCTGCATGAACAGCTGAGCTAAATTTGATATCCATCCCTAAGGCTCGATTTGATTGAGCTTTCGCATTTTGGAAGGTAAAAGCAATTGTAATTAAAACAACAAGCGTTTTTATATATTTTATAAAGGAAAATTTCATATTACCGGCGATTTTGAACAATTAATGGATTGATATCAATAATTTTTGGAGCAATCTGCAGTAAATACGCAGGACTATTTGGTTCCAAAGTATAAGTAGTTGAGCCAATAACCCGGCTAATTGTTTTCTTAAACCGGTCATCACGGTTTAACCTTTTCAAATCAAACCATCTGACACCTTTGTACAGAAGCTCTCTGCGGCGTTCTGTTAAAACCTTCGCTAATGCATCATCAGCTGAGCTTGCAGTTAACGCAACATAATCAGCAGGTTTAAAACGTTTAATCCTTAATGTATTTAAAATGGCAACTGCACCATCCTTATCACCTGCCCTGGCCAAACACTCTGCCTTAATCAACATGATTTCTGGTACTCCAATGCTGTAATTTGGTGTGGTACCCAGGTAATCGGGATTTACGCTGGTACTTGCTGCACCTGTTGAAGTTAATCTGGTAAAATTGAAAACGTAACGTAAGTCTTTTGTATCTAAAACGGTCAATAAATCTGAACTGGCCATAAAGCGCACGAAAATTCCACCGTTGGTAACCAGTTTACAGTAGAGATTTTCTACATTACTTTGTGGTAATGGATTGTTTACAATGGTAGATGCGGTTGGTTTAGCGGGATTACTAAAACTCAAAGAATTCCAGTCAAAAAGTGTATTTTTCTTTGCTAAAATATCATTGGCACATTTTAGTGCATTCGCATAATCGCCTTTAAAAAGATAAACCCTGGCTAACAAAGCCATCGATGCCAGTTTGCCTGGATGAACATAATTGCGCCCAACATCCGGAAAATCTGCAATTGAAATGGCCGTTTGTAAATCACTGATCACCTGATCGTAAACTTGTTGTACCGTTGCACGTGTAGCTTTTGCTTCCAGATCGCCATGAAGCATAATCGGAACCGACAAATCGGTAGATGCGGTTGCGGCTACATAATCGTTACCATATAAATTGGCAACAGTGAATAAATAATAAGCACGTTGAGTAAGGGCCTCTGCTCTTAAACGATTTCGGGTTTCTTCAGTTCCCTGTGCTGCATTTTGTAAATTATCTAAAACCAGATTACAGATATAAATATAGTTATATGGCGTATTCCATTCAGCATCGTCATCCGTTGCAAGCAGTAATTCTTTTTGCCAGGTATAAGATCTTGACATTCTGTTCGTATTTACGGAAGTAATAGAACTATTCAACATATCATCCGTCATGAACTCCGGATAGATGTATCCTGATTGACTAAGTATAATGTCATTTAAAAATTCTTCATAATCGGCAAGCGTTTTAGGTACCACTTTCCCTTTTATGGGTGATTCATCTAAATACTTTTTACAAGATCCAAAACCAGTAAGAATCAGGATTGCGAGTATAATCAATTTAATTTTCATACAATTTTATCTTATTAAAAACCTGCTTTCAGGCTTATGGTTGTAACTTTGGGTGTAGGCAAATAATAACTTCCCGTTTGCGGATCAATAGCTTCGGGATCTATACCATATTTATTTTTAGTCCATATGGCAATATTGTTCATTTGAACGGATAGCGATAAGCTTTTAATTGCGCTTTTACCTAGTATTTTGGCAGGTATCTTGTATCCAAGTTGTACTTCTCTTAACCTGATAAAACTGCTGCTTTCTACGCTATTACTCGAATACATTGCGGCACGGGTACGTCCATCGTATAATGAATTTGGTGAAGCTAAAAAAGAAGCGATATCTGTAAAAGCCTCATCACCTGGTTTTTTCCATCGGTTTGCCACCTGGTAATTGATAACGGGACTCCAGTCGTAACCATTCATAGAAGGCATTTCTCTTCGAAATACACCACCAAAATTGTATATTAATACTGCACTGGCAAAAACCCCTTTAAAATTAAAGATATTGGTAAAGCCACCTGTATATTTAGGGCGGTAAGAGCCACTGTTTTCTAACGAACCATAAACAGGTACTAAAACCTTATTGCCATCACCATCGTATACCTGAGGATCGCCGGTATTGCTCAAACCTGCCCATTTATAACTCCAAAGTGTCTCGCGGGAATAGCCTTCTACATAAAATGGCACAGTACCTGTTACCCGCCCAACTGCTGGATTGCTTTCTGCAATTTTGTTCTCCGTAATTTTATTGGTGTTGTATGAAAAATTGAACGTGCTTGACCAGGAGAAATCGCCTAACTGCAATACCCTGCCTGTTAAAGTGCTCTCTATACCCGTATTTACCATACTGGCACCATTTAATTTGGTTGAGGTAAAGCCAATAGTTGGATCGAGTAATTGTGTACCCAATAAATCATAGCCATATTTTTTATAGGCATCTACGCTTAGCTGAAATCTATTTTTTAAAAAAGCGATGTCGGCTCCCAGATTATAGGTTTTAGTTCTTTCCCATCTCAACTTTGGATTGTATGGATTACTGGCATCAACTCTCGAGCGATAATCGAAAGTTGATGCCTGGTAAGCTCTGCTCGCAACGAGTAATGAAGTCGTATTGGCGTCGTAGTTTCCGGTTAAGCCTACAGTTGCCCTCAATTTCAGTAAATTGATAAAATCAACATGGAAAAATTTCTCTTTTGTGATGTCCCATGCCCCACCTATTGACCACAGTGGTGTTCTTCTGTATTTAGGATCTACCCCAAATAAATTCGATTCATCAAAACGCAAACTTCCCTGCAAGGTATACTTATCATCGTAGGTATAGGTAGCAGTAGAAAAATAAGAAATTTCACGTGTATTTTTATAGCTGAACCGATCATAGGCTGTTGCATCGTAAATGGTATTGGATCCGCTTTGACCAACAACGCCATTTAGAAGTGCGATCTGGTTAATCGGCGACCAGGATTGTAAATCGTCTATATAATTAAACTTACGATTTGTAAAGCCATTGGTTAGATATTGTTTAACTTCTACTCCTCCTCCAAAATTAATAAAATGCTTGCCACCGAACAGGTTTGTATAGTTTAACTGAGATCTAAATGCCGCATTGTCGTTCGTTGTTTCGGCTAAATCGAGATAATTTCCTTTAGGAAGGTTAAATACGGCCTTTCCATTCGCATCTAAGCTGGCATATTGATTTAATAAGCTCCTGGCGGCATAAGAATTTTCGTCTACCAGTTTATTATTTGTGGTTTTCATTTTATCGTACAGGAAATAAGCGTTAGCCGTCAAACCTTTTACAAGGGTTGCTTCTAACCCTACTTTCGTTCTCAAGCCAAAAACAGCACTGTTATTGTTGGCTAAAGTGGCATCCTGCAATAAATTTTTACCATTGTTATAATAACCTTTAGCCATTAAAGTGCTATTGGTATTTTTGTTAAAGGAGCCATAATCGTAAACATAATTACCATCAGCATCCAGCTGCATTTGATATGGCGCTAGCCCGTAAATTTGAGATCGTAGGTCAACACCTATATCCTGATTATTGAAAACAGTATTAATATCTGCCACAGCGTGCAGCCAAGTTGTAATTTCATAATCGTTACGCATATTAATTTGCACAGACCGATAAGCATCACCAATGAAATTGGATTTGGTATTATCATAAGAACCTGAAAACATAAAACGGTATTTAGCAGCGCCTCCAGATAAAGATAAATAGTAGTTTTGCCGAACACCTGTGCGCATTAAAAGGGTTTTATTTTGTGCCAAATTTGATAAACCGGAAAGCGAATCTTGTTTATGGGTTAATTGTGCTGCAGAAATTAAACCTTGCTCTTTTTGTAAAATATAATCAAATGATGGAGAAAAACCACCTTGGGTACCTTGAAAGTATGCTGAACTAAAATAACCTTTTGCGTAAATTTCATTATCTACACTGATCATATCTGCTGAACTGGCCCTGTTAAATACATTAAAGTTATTTTTTTGTGTGAGGTATAAATTAGAGGAAAAATTGATGCTTAAGGCACCTTGTTTACCTCTTTTAGTCGTAATTACAACTACCCCGTTTGCTGCCCTTGAGCCCCAGATTGCTGAAGCAGACGCATCTTTAAGTACATCAATTTTTTCTACGTCATTAAAATTATCAGGAAGCTGATTAACAGGAAAACCATCAACAATAATTAAGGGTGTATTTCTTTCACTTTGGATGGCACTTCCACCCCTTACCTGGATATCGGATCCTGTTTGGGTTCTTACGCCATTTACGGACCTAAACCCATTATAAACAGAAAGGCCCGGAACAGCTCCTTCTAAAATACGATCTAAAGACTGATTGCTTCTGCGCTCTATATCGGCATTAGAAATGGTAGCATAACTGCCCGTAGTATTTTTCTTTGCCAATGTTTGGTACCCGTTCGAAACTACTGTAACTTCTTTTAAGGTATTGGCATCTTCAAGCAGGTTAATGTTTAACAATGCATTGCCACTTACATTTATTTCTGTAGTTTGATAACCAATATAACTAATTGATAGTTTAGGTGTAGATGTGCTGGTGACAATTTTAAAGTTACCTCTGTCATCAGTTAAAGCAGCATTATTGGTTCCTGATTCGCGAATGGTAATTCCGCCAAGGTGCACAATATCATTCCCAACCGATAAACCGGCCTTACCTCTTATTTCCACAGTCGCTTTATTCAATGGATTACCAGAAGTTGTTTCTTTTTGCTTTTTACTAACTGCAATCATATTGCCTGTAGTTTTAAACTCAAAAGCGTAGTTAATTTTTAAATAATCTAAAACTTCATTTAGTGATGAAGTTTTTAAAGCCATACTCACCTTTTCCCTGGTGTCGATGGTTTTATCTGAATAGTAAAAACGTACTTTAAATTCTTTCTCCAGTTTAGAAAACACCTCATTAACCGGATCTTGGTTAAAGGATATTTGTTTTTTTAACTGCGCAAATGTGCTTATTGAAAAAAACATGATGGAAAAACTAATCAATAGTATTCTACTTAACGGTGCTTTTACAAGTTTTACCCGTTTTAATTTTCTTAAATTCATGAAAATGTTTGGTTATTTAGTTGTTTGTTGGTTTAGTAAATAGTGATATGACTGGAATCGTTAAATTTATAGCGTTTGTTTATAGAAAAACACAGTACTTCCATTACAGACTGCAGCGAATCTTGCCTAAATGTTCCGTTGAAAGTTTTTTTATTAAGATTACTTTCATCTGCTTTTATTGATACGTTGTAGTAAATTTCAAGCTGCAGTAAAACCTCTTTTAAAGGCGCATCTTTAAAAATAATTTCCTGAATTTTCCATCGGTTAAAGTTCTTATCTGAAAATTTCTGATTGGCTGGAGCCTTTGTGTGGTTACCAAAACTGATGCTTTCTTTTGGATTCAGGGTAGCAACCAAATTCCACAAATTCCCTTTTCTAGTTGCAATGGTCACTTTACCTTCTTCTAATTCTACATTTAGTTTATTGAGTAGATTGTTTGATTGCAACTTAAATGCAGTACCCACTGCCGTAGTTACATAATTGCCGGTATAAACTTTAAAAGGGTGCTGTTTATCTTTAGCTACTTTAAAATATGCAACTCCAGAAAGGTACATCTTCCGATCATTTTTACCGAAACCGCGATCGATAGCTAATTTGGCCCCCTTATCTAAAATAATAAAACTACCGTCCCATAAATCGATAGCTTTTCTTTGGGTACCGGCCTGGTAAAAATATTGATGAGTAGCAAATTTCGCAAGCTCCGGTTTAAGTGGAGGATTTTGATGAAAGTAAAAGAAAAATGTAACGGCAGATATCATGACTAACACCGCTGCTGCAATTGCGGCATACTTCCATGTATAAAGCTTAACAGTTTTTTTATTCTTATTTAAATAACTTTTTAATAAATAAACAGCCTGAGGTTTTAATTTATCTGCCAAAAGCAGTAACTGGGTATCCTGAATTAAAGTTGCTGCCTCTTGTATGTAAACTTGTTTATCTGGATTTTTAACAAGATAATCTCTCCAATATATTACATCATCTTCATTAATTTGAAGGCAACTATTTACAAAGGATTCATTTTTAAGAAAATCTTCGCTTGAATTAAATTCCATTCTTTTTCTTTCTTTTTAATACAGAGGAGAATAAGCATGAAATTTACCACAGCCAAAGAAAATTTTTTTCATTTATTTCTGAACGTAGCTTGTTGATGCCCCTATTGAGCAAATTATAAACTGTTCGAATACTCGTTTTTTTATAATCGACAATTTCTTGCATCGATTTATTTTGTAAAAACCGAAGTTCTATAACCTCCCGCTGGGCAGGACTAAGTAAGGTTAAGGCTTTTTCGAGCTTAGCAAATTGTTCTGTTATCAATTCAGCATCTAAGAGTTCTGAATCATCGATTTTAATCGCTTCAACAAAATCAGAAATGGGCTCTATTTTTTTATGCTTTTTCCATTGATAGGTTAACTGCCTCCTAAAGGAAGTTAATAAGTATGCTTTCACATTAATATCGAGTGCAAGCTTTTCTCTTCGTTCCCATATATAAATAAAAAAATCGTGTAGCTGGTCTTTAACAAAATCATGCTCACCATTTAACCACTTACAACCCCATACAAAAAAACTGCTGTAATATTTCTCGTAAATATCAATAAAAGATTGTTCGTTGCCTGCACAAAAAGACTTCCAAAGTAAAGCATCAGTGTGGCTGGAATTCATGTAAATTTTATTAATAGAGATTAAGGAAAGGGATTAAAATCAGGCAAACATTGATATAGCCCAATGGATACAAATATAACCATTCATTTGAATCAAAAAATTCTAATGTATCTTATCAACTGAACACTTTTAAAATTAACGATTCTTGCAAATGATTTAAACCTTGGCCATCCAAGATTCGAGTAATAGATGGGTTGAAACGTCGTTAGTGCTCTATATTTTAACTTCTGAAAAATATCAGTATATTGGAAGTATATATTTGCAGTCAAAAAGCGGTGAGTGATTCGGAGAGTCGCATTTTTGAAACGATGTTTAAAACATATTCTAGCAGTATTTTAGGATTGGGAATTCTCTCACTCTCCGCCGAAAATGGCTTACAAGCCCTTCAAAAGCCCGCAAATTGTACGATAGGGGGGCTTTTCTCGCTAATGCTGCATTCTCTAGACATTAATAATATAGAAACCACATCAATGCAGATTAGAATATATTTTACATTTATTTTCTTATTTGGCTGCTCATTTGCATCTGCCCAAATACTGGATACGGCCAATATAGCAGCCTCAATAATTCCTACATCTGCTAAATTAAAGTATTCAGATAATCGAAAGGTTGATAGTTTATGTACAATGGGCAGCCAATTATCCAGAATGCTTCAATATACAAAAGGCTTAGCCTTTTTTGAAGCGGCAGACTCTTTAGAGAATAACAATGCGCTTATTAAGTCTGAAATAGCCTGGGCATATATGCATATTCCAGATTATGATAAGGCCATAGAAAATTTCAATTTAGCTATTACCATCAATCCCGCCGATTCTTCTTCTAAAAGAAATATAATTATCTGTCACTTATATCAAAAAAAGTACGATGTAGCAATTACAAAAGGCAAACAATATTTAAGTGAATATCCTAATGATCCCGAGGGTTATTATAATTTGATGACTGTATACTATTATTCCCAGGAGCCAAAAAGTGCAATAAGGTTTGGAAAAAAATCTATTCCGCTATATCTAGCTCAAAAAAGCAGATCAGTTTACGATGCCTATTACGTATTGGGTAAGATATACTACGACCAGGGTGATTATCTGAATTCAGGCAAGATGTTTAAATTGGTAACAGAGCGCGGAATAGCCATAGAAGAAAAATACAGGTTACACTAAACTAGATGGACATACATGAAGAAATGGCGAATGACCATTTGGAGTTTATGCTGCCTTAATAATTCTAACGGTTAGTTCATAGTATAAGATTTTCAGGACTTCTTCTTTTTTGTATAATCGGTTCCGAAAGTAAGGTCATCACGCCAACCTCTAATTGTATCGAGATGCTCAGGTAGCAAGCACGCATCAAAAAAAAGGTCAATGACTTTGCACGGCTCAGTAGTCTCATCATTGTCGAGATAAACGATCCGTTTGTGTATACGGTTCTGGGGTAGGTTTCCCATCAAACTAAAATTGAAAGGTTTATAGTTTAATTTTCTGTAGCCAGGATTTCAGGAGTTAATAACTCTGTTTGCCCTGAAGGAACAATAGAGGCGGACTATTATTCAAGCATTTCTATTTTTTTTCATACATGTGATAATACATGCGTGTGATAAAGAACACTATAATGATGAGATAACCGATACTAAAAAGACGGTATACGGTTAAAAACTAACAAATCTTCATGGAGTGACAACTTATTCTTTTTAGTGTGATGGTTTCATAATTTAACTAAATATGAATTCGAATGATCTTAGTTCTCAATAGTTAGAATGAATATACGCTGAGGATTAATGTAAGAACTTTGATATATGATGACATATTTGGAGAGCTCGTTCTCAAACTGTGGATATCCCAGCCAAGCGTCCGCAAGAACGAGGTTTCCGGTCGTCCAATGGACGACCGCCACACGTTTGATATATCTGTTAAACAATCAATCTGATAACAGCCCTCGCAAAGAAGCCTTATTGAAATCTTTGATCTTCAAAACCAGACCTAACCCATCGATCCGCTCATTTTTACAATACCCTTCTCCTGGAAACATCTGCGACCTGGGCAGCCGCTGTTTACTCAGAGATGAAGTAAACGTGCTGATATCATCGCTGAAGTTGATATCGGCCCTTATCATCTGCACAGATCAGGTATATGCTACAGCTGTCAATATGTGGTAGTTATACGTTAATATCCAGCCAGTTATAAGTTTAGTATTTATTAACTTCGTTTAGTTAAAATACAACGACTGAAGCTATTTTGTGCTTTCATTAAGGTGAAAAAAGTGGAAATGGAATTAAACAGCAGACAACTTTAGTTAATAGAATCTTGTGTGAGCTGTTAAAATGAAAAGTGGACTGGGATGCTTGCATATATCATTGAGCAAAAAAATTCTATCGCAATTATAAATTAATCTATAACTAAACCTTAATTGAAAAAGCAATGAAAAAAAACTATTTAAACTTTTTTATGGCAGCACTCTTGTCTGTTTCAGCCCTAAGCTGTAAAAAGCAAAATGCCGTGACTAACGAAGTGGTTGATGCAGACAGATCTGCAAAAATGCATACCTTTAATTTCGACGGCAATAACATTCAGATCAAAGAAGAAAACGGTGTGTATTATCTCGCCGATGATATCACACTTAGTAAAGAACAGTTTAATTTTATAAAAGTTAACAGCAACAAAAACGTGTCTACCTCAGAGCGGGCACTGGTAATAAATGCTTTAGCTAAGCGCTGGCCAGGTGGTATAGTTTATTATGACTTATCGGGCCTTGGTGCCGATACAGCTGCTGCTTTAAAGGCAATGGAATATATTAGCAGGGTTTCTCCTGTAACATTTGTGCAAAGAACTACTCAGGCCAATTACATTAATTTTGTGAAGTCTACTGTCAATACTTCGCCAATAGGAATGATTGGAGGGGCACAGACCGTGAATTTGGTGAATTATAATACTATCGGCATCATTATCCACGAAATATTCCATTCATTGGGCGCAAATCATGAAATGTGCCGCCCAGACCGAGATGATTATATCATTGTGAATTATGACAACATTGATCCAAGTGGTGCATACAATTATAATAAGGTTTCGGCAACAAGTTATACAACTATTGGTACGCCATTAGATATCGAATCAATATTGATGTACGCTGCAGATCCCATCGGAAGTCCCCAAAAGATAACGAAATTAGATGGATCTCGTTATGAGACCTGCTTTCCTTCACCAAACATGAGCCCTGCAGATATTGCAGGCATCAACCACATGTATACCGGTTTTACATATGTTGGCTTACCTGCAAATACTAATTATGAAATTTCTACAGCATTGGATATTACCAAGGTGCTGAACGTATCCGGGAATTACACGGCAGATGGTACGCAGGTCATTTTATGGACAGACGTAAACACCAGTAACGGAAGGTGGAATGTGACCAAAAATGCCAGTGGTTATTATATATTATCTCCGTTAAACGCACCAGGAAAGGTACTTACCGTAGTGGCTGGTGGTATCGCGAATGGTACTAAGCTGGAAATTAGAACAAACACAAGTACAACCTCACAGCAGTTTAATATCATCCCGGTTGAGGGTGGTTATTATATCATTTCTCCACGCAATGTCCCATCCAAAAATATTGATATACCGGGTAGTGCAACCGCAAACGGTACCCTGCCTGGTCTTTGGGGTTATGGTGGTGCCAACAATCAAAAATTCAAATTTAGTACATTTTAAAAAAAATTAAATATGATAAAGCCCGATTCGTAATAAGAATCGGGCTTTTATAATCAATGTGGAGTCCTAAAAAAGGTTGACCAAATCTTAACAAAATGGTCAATAATAATTTAAAAAAATTGCAACGTTCACC
>NZ_JBWKYI010000043.1:0-28202 GCF_059423705.1 Pedobacter sp. GW460-11-11-14-TSB4 | reverse complement strand
TTTATTTATTTCTTTTTCAATTTTCTCGGTTAAGTTTTTTTTAAATGCTTCGTCCAGTTTAAAATCGTTGTTTTTGAAACTTACAAAGGCCTGATTAATCAACATACTTTGTTGCTGATAAATCCTGCACACAGAACAACCAGCCAAATGAACATGCAATTGCAAGGTCTCTGCTACAGTAATTTTTCCAGCTATTTTTTTTTCAGTTAAAAAAGTAGCCTGTTTACAGTTATTGATCATATTTCTCAGTGCACTTATCATATCAGTTCCAGTTTTTTTGAAGGCAGGCCCTCAGGTTAAGTTTTGTGCGGTGCATAATCACCCAGAAATTAGCAGTGCTGAGTTTTAATTCGGTACAAATCAGCTCTGACGTGAGATCGTCCATATGTTTCATTGAAAATACAGAAAACCATAAGCCAGGAAGTTTGGTCAAACAGTCATTCAAGATAGCACCCAGTTCTTTCATCATTAAAGGGTTATCTATTTCCAAACCAAATGCTCTTGGATAATCTTTTTCAGTCCAGTGTCCTGATTCTGCATCAAAAAAATCCTTCAGTTCGTTTCCTGCGTCCATTATCTTATTAGCAGAACGTTTTCGGTAAAAATCAGCTATTTTGTTTTTTAAAATTGCCGTTAGCCAGGTTTTCTCTTTACTATTTCCCTCAAAGCGATCTAATCTTTGTAAACCTGCCAAAAAAGTATCCTGTACTAAATCTTTAGCTACATTTTCGTCTCTTACGCTCAACATCGCAAAGCCATACAGGTAATCAGCATATTTTTCTACCCAACTTAGTGGGTCTGAATGAACGTTCTTAACTGTATATTCTCTATCCGTTTCGTTCTGCATGTTTTGGTATTATCTTATATAAATATACTGCTTAATTGATTAGTCGCAGGGAATGAAATATCCTTACAAATTATTTTATATTTTTTTTATAAAAAGGCCTGTATGCTGATGGAGCTAAATAAAAATATTTAAAAAAATCATTCTGATTTAAAGTAATTTTTAAAGTTGTACGTCTACAGCTCATAATAAACCTAAAAACTTTTCTATATGATAGCCGTTTTCAAAACAAATGTATCTACGGATAGCGAGTTAAACGTAATCAGTCCATTGCTGAACAGCCAGTTCAAAGAAATTAAATGGAATATCGATTTATGGGATTCTGATAAAATCCTTAGGGTCGATTCGCCAAGAGACTGGACAAAAGAAATTACTGAACTGTTTAACAGTATTGGTTTGCGCTGCATTAATCTCGAAATTTTTCATTCCGAACCTTTTTAACCCCATATTTTCCTTAAAAAGCAGAAATTACCACTCTAAAAAACATAAAAGTTAGAAAAAACTTTCATCAGGGTTAATTTAGCTCCATTTATAGAACGCTGCTTTATTGTAGCATATCTTATGGCTTTCTTTTGGCTATTTTGTAATAGATTATGATTAAATTGCATCATCTATTACATCAATCCCTAATGAAAGAAATTACCGATATCATAAAGGCGTACCAAAAGGCAACGAAGGAAAAGAAAAAAACGGCCCTTGCAACGGTAGTTCAGGTAGAAGGTTCTTCTTACCGCAGACCTGGTGCCAGGATGCTGATTACTGAAGACGGACAGCTAACCGGTGCCATTAGCGGTGGTTGTTTAGAGGGTGATGCGTTACGAAAAGCGCTTTCGGCAATTGTACAGCAGGAGAACAAACTCATTACTTACGATACCACCGACGAAGATGATGCTAAATTTGGTGTTCAGCTGGGCTGCAATGGTATTGTACATATTTTATTCGAACCCATTATAGAAGCGGATGCGTTAAACCCCATAGCTATTTTAACCGCTTTGCAAGGCAAAAGAGCGCATGCCGTATTGGTAACACTTTTTTCCTTAACAGATAAGCTGCAATTGGGCACCAGCATGCTCTTTAGAAATGAACCTGTTTTATCTAAAATTTCAAAAGAAATCAAGGATGAAGTACTTCAGGATGCTGAAGAAGTTTACAGGAATAAAACAGCCACATTCAAAAACTATAAAACTGAAAATCAACAGATTGATGCCTTTCTGGAGTTTATCCAACCCCCAATTTCATTAATTATAGCCGGTGCAGGCAATGATGCACAGCCTCTGGCCGAAATGGCTTACCTTTTGGGTTGGGAAGTAACGGTGATAGACGGAAGGCCTACACATGCCACGCCTCAGCGTTTTACAAACGCAACCAGGGTTTTAGTGAGCAAACCTGAAAACATTTTGGCTCAAATTCAGATAGATGCACAAACCGCTTTTGTACTGATGACACATAATTACAATTATGATCTCGAGCTACTTAAATATCTATTGAATACAAAAGTACCCTATATTGGTACACTAGGCCCAAAGAAAAAGCTGATCAGGATGTTAGGTGAACTGGATTTAGCAACACCGGCAAACGAAACACGTGTGCATGGGCCAATTGGGCTTGATATTGGTGCAGAAACTGCAGAAGAAATTGCCATTTCTATTCTCGCAGAGATTAAATCGGTTTTTACAGGCGCTTCGGCTATGTTTTTAAAAGAGAAGAAAAAACCGATCCACGTTTACGAATTAAAAAGTAATTAAGCATTGAAAACGGGCATCATCATATTGGCAGCTGGCAGCTCTTCACGTTTAGGGAGACCAAAACAGCTTTTGGATTACAAGGGAAAAACACTCTTGCAAACCGTCATAGATGAAGCTTTAGCCACAAATTGCAAACCTGTTCTGGTTGTTTTAGGTGCAAATGCTAAAGAAATAGCCGCCCGGCACCAGAATGATCAGATCAGCATCGTGATTAACGAAAACTGGAAAAATGGAATGGCTTCGAGTATTGTTGCCGGACTTTCATCCATGATCAAAAATAATAGTGCATTGGAATGTATCATTATTGCAGTTGCCGACCAGGCTTTTATAAAAATGAGTAACTTTAATCACTTAATCGAAAAGCAGAAAGAAACGGGTAAAAATATCATTGCCAGTGCATATGCCGAAACGATCGGAACTCCTGTCCTCTTCAAAAAGGATTACTTTGAAGCACTTTTATCGCTCAAAGGCGCAGAAGGGGCAAAAAACATATTAAAACAGCATCCCCATGAGCTGGAAACCGTAATTTTCGAAGGTGGAGGAATTGATATTGATACAGAAACAGATTACAACAATTTAATTAGCCAGCAATGATAGCAGATTCTTTTGGAAGAATACACGATTACCTGCGGATATCGCTTACCGATAACTGTAATTTTCGCTGCTTTTATTGCATGCCTGAAGAAGAGTACGACTTTACCCCTGCCTCCCGGCTCATGCAAACCGACGAAATTATTAAGCTCGCAGCAATTTTTGTGGCCAATGGCGTAAAAAAAATCAGGCTTACCGGCGGTGAACCATTGGTAAGAAAAGATGCCGCCCAAATTATTGCCGCACTGGGTAAACTTCCGGTCGAGCTCGTCATTACCACAAATGGAACCCGCATTGCAGAAATGCTCCCGGTTTTAAAAGAGGCAGGTATTAAAACCATCAATATCAGCTTAGATACCCTTCAGCCGGAAAAATTCTTTATGATTACCCGAAGGGATGTTTTCCATCAGGTACGCAGTAATATCGAACTGCTTTTGCAGCACAAAATCAAGGTAAAAGTAAATATGGTGGTGATGAAAGGTCTTAACGACAATGAGATCGGCGATTTTATCAGTTGGACCAAACATAATCCCATCCAGATCAGGTTTATTGAGTTTATGCCCTTTAGCGGAAACAAGTGGACGAGCAATAAGATGTTCTCTTTAGCTGAAATCCTATCTGTGGTTGAAAAAGATTTCACCGTATTACCTGTTAAAGGAGAAGCACACGATACAGCCAAAAGTTTCATGATCCCTGGTCATGAAGGTTCGTTTGCCATTATCAGCACCATGACCAATCCTTTTTGTGATACCTGTAACCGGATGCGCTTAACTGCAGATGGCAAACTCAAAAACTGCCTTTTTTCGGATAGTGAAACCGATCTGCTTACGGCATTGCGGAAAAATGAAGATGTGCTCCCACTCATTCAATCGGCCATTTGGAGCAAAAAGAAAGCATTGGGTGGGCAACTGGTAAGCGATTTCGAAAAAATTGATGCCACTACCATTCAAAACAGAAGTATGATTACCATTGGAGGATAAAATTTTCATGATTAGCGTTAAAGAAGCAAAAGACCTCATTTCTCAACACATCATAGCATTCAATCCCATTTCAATTGATTTGGCCAAGGCATCGGGACACATTCTTGCAGCCGATGTTTATGCTAAATACGATATTCCTGCATTTAGTCAATCATCTATGGATGGTTATGCCATTAAGTTTGAAGATCAAGAACAAGAGCTCGCCTTAATAGGCGAAATGGCCGCAGGAACGGCAATCCGTATCACTATACAAGAGGGACAAACCAGCAGAATATTTACAGGTGCCCCCTTACCTGAAGGTGCCGACACCGTGGTGATGCAGGAAAAAATTACACGTAAGGATGGAAAAATTACCTTACAAGATCCCAATTTAAAACCTGGCTTAAATGTACGGGATAAAGGTTCAGAAATTATGGCCGGAGCATTGGCAATGGAAAAAGGAAATCTGCTTAGTCCTGCTGCTATTGGCTTTCTGGCAGGGATTGGTATTAACGAAGTTAGCGTTTATCCCATGCCCAAAATTTCGATTATTGTAACGGGAAAAGAATTACAACAACCGGGGAAAACACTCGAATTTGGACAGGTGTATGAATCGAATTCCTATTCGCTTTCTGCAGCTTTAAAACAGGAAGGCATAGAACAGATTACCATTTACGAAGCCGATGATGATCTGGAAATCCTCAAAAAAGTATTACAAACTGCAACAGCAAGCAGTGATGTGGTGCTGCTCACCGGAGGTGTAAGTGTAGGCGATTACGATTTCGTAATCGAAGCAGCTTCACATTGCGGCATCAAACAGATTTTCCATAAGGTGAAACAGAAACCTGGCAAACCGTTATATTTTGGCACCAAAGATCAAAAACTAATATTCGGACTTCCAGGTAATCCTTCATCTGTACTCAGTTGCTATTATAATTATGTATTGCCATCCATCAAATCCTTATCGCATAAAAGCAATAGCGTAATGGAGGTTCAGGCAGAGCTTACGCACACCTATTCCAAACCTGCCGGGTTAACACATTTTCTGAAAGGTAAGTATGAAAATGGGCTGGTTACCCCACTCAGCGCCCAGGAGTCATACCGGTTAAGCTCTTTTGCACAGGCCAATTGCCTGATCTGCCTGAACGAAACACAAGAACATTTTAAAGAAAGCGACATCCTCACCGTATTGATTTTACCAGACTAAACGATGCAAGAAAGTTTTATCCTCTTTTACTGTTTACTTTTTATTGTAGCCTTTTTATATGCTTCAGTTGGGCATGGAGGCGCAAGCGGTTACCTCGCACTGATGGCTATTTTCGCCATTTCGCCTGCCGTAATGAAACCTACGGCACTATTGCTTAACCTGTTTGTTTCTTCCACCTCTTTTATCCAGTTTTACCGCGGTGGCCATTTTAAATGGAAAACTTTTTGGCCTTTTGCGCTCGCTTCCATCCCGCTCTCTTTTGTTGGTGGTATGATGGCCATTGAAAGTTCCATTTATAAAAAGATTTTGGGTGTACTTTTACTCATTCCGGTGATCCGTTTTTTCTTCTTTAAAAATACCGATCCGAAAGATTTCAAACCATCAAACATTCCGTTATCATTGCTTATTGGGGGGATTATCGGTTTACTTTCGGGCATGATTGGCATCGGAGGCGGGATTATCCTTTCTCCTATCCTGTTACTTTTAAAGTGGACGGATCAAAAACAAACTGCAGCCATTAGCGCGGCCTTTATTTTTGTTAATTCGGTTGCCGGTTTAGGCGGACAGTTGATTAAAGGTTTCGAATTTAACAGCCACATGCTCGCTTATGTTGGGGTAGCTTTCGCTGGAGGCATTTGTGGTGCTTATTTTGGTGCCTTAAAATTTCCGCAAACTGTTTTAAAAAATGTACTGGCCTGCGTATTGGCGCTGGCCGCTTATAAATTACTATTTACACATGCATAACATGAAATATCTCATCATCGCCCTATTGTTTTTAAGTTTTGCTGCGCATGCTCAAGAAAGCAAGCAATTTGTAATTGAAGGAAAAGTTAAAACACCATTAACAATTACTTTGAACAATTTAAGCGCCTATAAATCCGTTAGTTTGGATAGTATGACGATTTATAACCACCTGATGCAGCGCAAAAGCAGTATCAAAAACATTAAAGGTGTGCTTTTGAAAGATATTTTGGCCAAGGTAGAAATAGATGCGGCCTCGCCCAAAACATTAAGTGAATATTATCTGGTTTTTACCGCAACCGATAACTATAAAGTTGTGTACTCCTGGAACGAAATCTTTAATTCGCCTACGGGAAATCAAGTGTTGGTTTTAACCGGTTATGATGCCTTACCGGTAAAAGCGGAAAAGGGAAATATCGCCATTATTACGCCCAGCGATTTCGCAACAGGAAGAAGATTTGTAAAAGGATTGAGTAAAATCAGCATCTTACAGGTAAATTAGCAGCATGAAAATTGAAATGATCAGTTTTGGCAAGATCGCCGAGTTTATCAATAATCAAAAAATTGATATTGCTGGTATTGCCGATACCGATGCCTTTAAACAATATATCGAGAATGAGTTTCCTGCTTTAAAAAGCATGAAATATAAACTTGCCCTGAACAAAAATATCGTTCAGGAAAACACCGAAATTACCAACAACGCCACAATAGCAATAATGCCTCCTTTTTCCGGAGGATAAACGATATGAGTGCAGAGCGATACAACAGGCAGATTATCCTTAAGGGATTTGGGGAGGAAGCACAGCAAAAGCTTTTAAGGGCTAAAGTACTGGTAATTGGTGCCGGTGGCTTGGGCTGTCCTGCGTTGCAATACCTGGCTGCAGCCGGCATTGGCCATATTGGTATTGTTGATGATGATACCATCTCACTATCCAATTTACACCGACAGATTCTTTTTACAACAGCCGATATCGGAAAGCTGAAAGTAGAGGTTGCCGCGAAGCGCCTGCAGGAGATGAATACCCAGATCGGAATCATTCGTCACCCCATACGCTTGCAGAAAAATAATATCCTCGATATTGTATCCAGATATGATTACATATTGGATGGTACAGATAATTTCGAATCCAGGTACCTGATTAACGATGCCTGCGCACTGCTGAACAAGCCCCTTATATTTGCCGCAGTTTCGGGTTTTGAAGGTCAGTTAGCCATATTTAATGCTCCCGATCATCTAACACCCAGCACCAATTACCGCGATCTCTTTCCCATTCCACCCGATAAAGGAGAAGTAGCCAATTGTGCCGAAAATGGTATTATTGGTGTATTACCGGGCATATTGGGCACCATGGCAGCTGCAGAAACCATTAAACTGATTGCCAAAATCGGCCAGGCCTTAACCAATAAAATATTAAGTTATAATTTACTTACACAAGAACAATATACCATCAATATTAGTCACGGAGGCGGTTATACCCTACCCAAAACTGTTGATGAATTTTTAAATATGGATTATCAGGATACGAGCGAAGGACCACAGGGATATATAGAAATTGATGCCGGCGAGCTGGTTAAACTACAACAATTAGAATCGACGATTTTAATCGATGTACGCGAAAGGCACGAAGTACCAATACTGGATAAACAAATTTTTACACAGGTACCAATGTCGGAATTCGGAGCCTTTATGAGTAAAGAGTTTTATCAAAAACATGTGGTTTTAATCTGCCAGCATGGAATCAGAAGTGTAGCCGCAGCAGAAGCCATGCAGGAAAAATATGGCGATGCCAAAAAGATTTACAGTTTAAAAGGTGGTATTGTAAAATGTAGAGATCATTTTCTCAGACCCTAACATGAGCGAAAAAAAGATAAAGAACATATTTGTAAATGGCCCGATAGCACCCGCTTTTATTGCCGATAGCATTGCCAAACACAGCAGCAAAACCGCTATTGGTGGCCATAGCATTTTTATGGGTCAGGTGAGAAAAGATGAAATTGAGGGTAAATTTGTTGCAGCGATAGATTATACCGCATATGAAGACCTTGCGCTCGAAAAAATGCATCAGATCAGGGAAGAGGTTTTCGAAAAATATCCATTAAACTGCATGCACATTTATCATAGCCTGGGCAGGGTTAAAACCGGTGAGATCTGTCTCTTTGTTTTTACCTCATCAGCCCATCGTAAACCCGCAATAGCCGCTTGCAGCGAAGTAGTAGACCGGCTAAAAGCAGAATTACCCATCTGGGGAAAAGAAATATTCGAAGACGAAACCCATCAGTGGAAAGAAAATAGTTAAATATGGTAAACATCACAAAAAAATCCAATACCCTAAGGATTGCCATTGCAACCGCAACCGTAAAGGTATCTAAGCAGGAAACCATCGATGCCGTTGAACAGCGCAAAATTCCCAAAGGCGATGTATTTGAATTTGCACGGGCTGCCGGATTATTTGGGGTAAAAAAAACCAGCGAGGTGATTCCAGATTGCCACCCGCTCCCCATAGAATATACCGCTATTACCTACGAAATTGTGGGTTTAACCATTATCATTACCGTTGAAGTACATACCATTTACAAAACAGGTGTAGAAGTTGAAGCCATGCACGGTGCCTCCGTTACCGCCTTAACGATGTATGATATGTTAAAACCAATTGACAAAGGAGTTGAAATAGAAAATATTAGGTTATTAAAAAAATCGGGCGGAAAATCTGACCTTAAAAATGCCAGATTCCCCGAAATTAAAGCTGCTGTTGTGGTATGTTCAGATTCTATTTTCCAGAATAAAGCACAGGATAGCTCTGGTAAAGCGATTATTTCGAGATTGGCACAATGGGAAATTAACGCAACAAAATATGAAATTCTACCCGACGAAATCAACCTCATCCGTGATAAAGCCAGCGAATTAAGTAAAGGTGGTTACCAGCTGATCATTTTTACCGGCGGAACCGGACTTTCGCCACGAGATGTAACCCCGGAAGCGATAGCGCCTTTAATTGACCGGAACATTGAAGGGATTATGGAAACTGCCCGCCGTTACGGACAGGAGCGCATGCCTTATGCCATGCTTTCGCGCGGTGTAGCCGGTTTTATTGGAGAAACGCTGGTACTTACTTTCCCAGGATCGAAAAGTGGTGTAGAAGAAAGTATGGATGCCCTGTTCCCGCAGGTTTTACACTTGTTTAAGGTGATTAAGGGCGAAAAACATTAGATTGAGTTAAATCGTCATTTCGTTAGTCGGGATTTGTAATCCCGTCTTAAAAACCAAGGATTTATAATCCTTAAACACATAGATCAAAATGCGGATTACAAAGCCGCAGGGCGCTGGCCAAAACCACAGATCCTGACCAGCGCAAACCTTTCATTATAAACCCGATAGCAGTGGATGCCGATTCTTCATCGGCTGGAACGAATAGCGGGACTACCTTGCCCCATGGCGTACTAACATTCATTTCCAAAACCTAAAAATTATTATCCTTCGACAAACTCAGGATGACCTCTCTTTTTTAATGCATACACTTTATTCGACCTTATCGTTAGTCGGGATTTGTAATCCCGTCTTAAGAACCAAGGATTTCTAATTCTTAAACACATAGATCAAAAAGGCGGATTACAAATCCGCAGGACGAAGGTCAGGATCTGTGATCCTGACCAGCACACTACTCCATAAACATTGTTTAAAGATTTCTCCACTGCGGTCGAAATGACGACTGATTTTTAGAATCTGTCAGTAGTAACTTGTTTGGAATCGTAATGCCTCAGCAATAGCTTTATTTTGCATTAAGATTTCCGCCTACGCGGAAAAGACGAATTCACAATCATCAACAAGATTAAATCTAAACAGCAAAAATGTTTTTTGTGATAAAAAATTAAGTCCTATTTTTGCGGCATGTCGTCTAAATATAAGATTTTATACTTTTTCCAAAATTCTGATACCGCTATACTAGAAATTCAGCGTCTTGGTCTGCCCGACAATGCAGATGCAGAGGCAACCTACCACTGGCTTTACTTTGATAAAATTACAGGATCGTTGGTTAAATTATGGTTCAGGTCGATGGATTCTTCTACCGAAATTGAAGAACGTTATTTTGAGCAAGGTTATCTTAAATTCAATAAAACAGAGGCTACCTATATAGAAAAACACAATTCTTCTCAACAAAAGCTCAATAATATGGGCAATAGAGCTATTGGAGAGGATATAAGTGTTTTATTGGAAAATTATCTGAAATAATTCAGGCCATTTCCGGCAGCTCTGATTCTAAACCAACTTTACTTAAAGGATAACGGGAGGCATAGAAATCCTGAAGCGACTGGCAGAAATCCGGATACCATTCTTGCTTTTGCATGCTTTCTAAAAGTTGCGCACAGGCCAGTACATCGGCATCGGCCTGATGCAATGCATGAGCAACAAAATTAACCACATCCCAAATGCCTTCCATCATAAAAAACCGAAAGGTAGACAGGATTGCAGACCATTGCACTTTTTTAGCCTGCAATAAAAAGAACCGCGAAACAGGACTGCATAAACGTTTAAAAGCCATGTAATCCTCTTCTGCACCCTCGAGATTCAAAAGGCCGTCACTATAGGGTAGATTTACAATTTCTGCCGCAATTTTATCACGGCCATGGAAATAAACACTCCCTGCACAGATAGAAGATATCGATATCAGTGCTAAATGATCGTAGATTTCGGGATGCATTTTCAACTTGCCATTGCGTACAAACACCAGTCCGCCTTTTTTGGCAGCGCCAGCTTGTGTATTCATAGCTGATAAACTTAAGAGTTCAAACTCGCCAGCAAAATTAAGTGCTGCTACAAACTGTGCTGCAGCCATAAAAGTACCCCGATCAAGCGGTTTATTGTTGATAACAGGTTTCTGAATTGAAAAAATAGAAAGTTGCAAAAATATTTAATTTGTTTGGTTCCGGCCGATTGTATCGACATTAGCAAAAATAAAAATCCAATCCAGAAAACAATGATGTTGATCGCGGGTAAAGCGAGTCAGAATGGTAATCAACTAGAAATGAGAAGGAAATTTTTTCAACCTTTTTGTTCATTAAATGGTATACTCGTTTTCGATGGTATTTAAAACATGCGGGCAAAAAAAAAGCAGGACTAAATCCTGCTCAAAATCTTTTTGGGAAAGAATTAAACAACTCTTACTTTCACTGCATTAAGGCCTTTTTTGCCTTCTTGAACTTCGTATTCAACTGTATCATTTTCTCTGATTTCGTCAATCAGGCCTGATGCATGCACAAAAATCTCAGATCCGCTTTCTTCTTTAATAAAGCCAAAGCCTTTTTCTGAGTTAAAAAATTTTACTGTTCCGTTTTTCATTATACTGGATGTTTTTAAATTAAAAACCAAAAATAGGATTAAAACCGAAAAACCAAAATTACTGGCAAATAAAATTGCTAATTATGCACAAAAAGATTTACAACTGTAAAGATTACGGCGGCCATTTTACAGTCTGAAATATTAAGCACGATGTTGATGAGGGGTTAAAAAGATTTTCCCTGCGTAATGGAAGAATACCAATTAATAGGATGCGACCTTAAATTCATGCCATCACTCTCAATATGATACAAGATAATGGGCATACTAAAATCGACAAAACGCTCTACCTGTCTGGACAGTTTACCGAGAAAATCCATACTCGATATACCCTCTTTTAAATGAACGTAAATTACACTGCCTGTTTTAAACTCAAAGCGTTCTACCACTCCTGGCCACTCTGCTTTTATCCTGGTGAGGAAAGCTTTGATTTTGGTTTCTTCTTTTAGATTTTCCATAAGCTTATCAGGTTTTTTAATATATGCTAATTTAAAAAATTATTCCAAATAAGATTAATTGTAACAGTACCTATACAATTAGAAAGTAAACTAATGATGATGTCGAAGGCAGTAAAGAATCTTTAATTAAAGTGCTAAGATGGGCTAAAGCATTTAGATTTTCAATCAAGTTGGGAATGACGATATATTCTCTTCGTCATTCCCGCGCAGGCGGGAATCTTAATACCACATACAAAAAGACAAACGCGCTAAAGCATTAAGATTCCCAATCAAGTTGGGAATGACGATATATCCCCGTTACGTCATTCCCGCGCAGGCGGGAATCTTAATACCACATACAAAAGGACAAACCCGCTAACGCTTAAGATTCCCAGTCGAGCTGGGAATGACGCCACCTGTTACTTAGCCGAAACAACTTCTATATTATCAGCGATGTGATGATGAAAAGTGAAGATGTTTTGATGACAGAGGTTATGTACAGGATCGGTATTCAAACACAATCATACTTTACAAAAGCCTTTAAGAAAGAGTTCGGCGTAACGCCAACCGGCTACATGCAGAACCTAAAACCTTAAGGATGGATTAAATTAAAAAAGCCCTTCAATCCTGAGAGGGCTTTTTCATAGTCGTCTATCCCTATAAGTAGGAATCCAAAACTAATTAATGTGTTTAATATTTTTAGGGGTTGAATAAACTGAACAGAAAAATTTTTCAGCTTAATTCATCCTTGTTTTTTGTGCTTCACATGCCTTTAAACGGCCATAACGAACTATTACTCCACTCCCTTTGCATTCACGGGAATAACATACAGTGATTTTGAAGCCGTGATAAAAAGCATGTTTTTGTCTTTTCCACCAAAACAAATGTTACCACACCACTCTTCGGGTATATCAATATGGCCAATTTTTTCGCCTGTAGGCTTGTAAATATTCACTCCTTTTCCGGTCACATAAATATTTCCCTTACTGTCTAAAGTCATCCCGTCAGAATGCTGATTAAGGATTAGTTGCCTGTCTGTTAATTTAGCATCGGTACCAATATGATAACGGTAGGTTTTATTCGCCCCCATATCGGCCACATATAAAAATTTACCATCTGGCGTACCCACAATACCGTTAGGTTTAACCACATCATCGGCAACCACGATGGCTTCTTTTTTCCCTTTTGGAAGGTAATACACTTTTTGACCTTCAATTTCGGGCGATTTTCTTGTCCAGTAGTCGCGTTGGTAATAAGGATCTGTAAAATAAATGCCTCCCTTGGCATCCAACCAGATATCGTTCGGTCCGTTCACCTTTTTGCCCTCATAGTCGCTGAAGAGCACTTTTATTTTTTTATTTTTATCAATAGACCAGATCTGGTTATGCTCGTCAGCACAAACAATGAGGTTGCCCTTTTTATCGAAATAAGTTCCGTTTGCCCTACCCGATTTATCCATATACAGGCTCAGTTTTCCATCAATACCATATTTCCAGATCTTATCATTAGGCTGGTCAGTAAAAAAAACATTCCCTTGTTTATCAACCGAAGCACCTTCTGTAAACTTAAACTGTGCAGAAATCACCTTTAAACTATCCTGAACAAAAAGGTTATCGCCTGCATTTTGTGCAAAAGCACTAACGCCAAAGGCAGAAAATGCCAAAAAGAAGAAGTATTTTTTCATTTGTATTTTTTAATATATAATCGGTGTTTGCTGGTCGGGATTTGTAATCCCGATCATCGAGTTAAGGATTTTTAATGCATTTGTGGATTGCAAATCCACAATTCACACAGTCGAGATTATAAATCCCGACTAACCAATGGTTGTAAAAGTATTAACTTACCCGTTTCCCTTTTAGTAACATATTTAGTGCATCGTTCAGCGTTCCGGCCTTTTGCACTTCACCTTCATTTACAAAATAAATTTCGTCGGCATTTTCGATCGTATTTAAACGGTGTGCAATAATCACCAGCGTAGTTTCTTTTGATAGCTTATTTAAAATGCTTCCCAAAAGTTGTTCGGTTATGGTATCGATATTGGCTGTGGCCTCATCAAGGATCAACAGCTCAGGATTCCTTAACACCGCTCGCATAAAAGCGATCAGCTGTTTCTGCCCCAGACTGATGCTATCCGATCCTGAAGTAATCTGCGTATTTAAGCCCTCTTCAAATATGGCTAAAAGTGCATTCAGATTGGCTTCTTCAATTATTTTCTCCAGCTGTGCATCACTTACCTCTTTATATTGGCTGTTGCCGTACAAAATATTTTCTTTTACCGTTCCGGTAAATAAAAATGGCTCCTGCAAAATGAAACCGATTTTTTGTGTTCTTTCTTCAGCAGAAAATGAACGGATATCTTTACCATTTAATAAAACCGTTCCTTTTGTGGCATCGTACAAGCGGGAGATTAAGGAAGCAGTGGTGGTTTTCCCCCCTCCGGTTGGCCCAATTAAGGCGTAAGTTTTTCCCTTTTCAAATTTCAGGTTAATGTTATGGAGGATTTCTTTACTGTCATCATAAGAAAAATGCACATTTTTAAATTCCAGTAAAGCATCAGATGTGATGGTTTCTTTTGTTTCAATCTGCTTCAGGTCACTTTCTAACGATAAAATCTGCGATATCCTGTCCCAACTGGCCATCGCCACCTGAAAGCTGGTCCAAAGGGCCGCCAATTGTCTTAATGGATTATAAAAATTGGTGGTATAAGCAATATAACTCACCAATAAACCCAAAGTAAAGTTGCCGGTAGAAATGAGATAAATACCGAATAACAAGGTAATCAGTTGTGCTATGCTCGATAGCAATCCATAAACAGGCACAAAAATATTGTTAGCTAAACCAGCACCTATTGCCGTTTTATAGTTTTCAGTATTGGCTTCATCAAAACGTTTTCTAAAATAATCCCTGCGGTTAAAGGCAATAATCACTTTAAAGTTGTTCAGGCTTTCCTGTATTTCGGCGCTCATTCCGCCAACGCTTTTTAAGTTTTTAGCATTTTTTCCTTTTACCCAGGGCGATAACGCCATCGTAAAAAGAACAATCACCACTGCGGGCGAAAGTGTTGCAGCCCCCAGTTCTAGATTAATCGAAAGCAGAAAAATACCTGCTCCAATCATCGTGACTATACTGCCAATGAACTGCATTAACGATTGCGAAAAAAACTGGTTAAGCTTATCGGTATCGTTATTCACCCTCGAAATCAGGTCTCCTGCTTTATTCTGGTTAAAAAATGAAACGGGTAACTCCTGCAGTTTATTAAAAATGGCATTCCGTAAAGTGTATAACATTCGCTGGCCCACTCCCCCCATCAACCTGGTTTGGGTGTAACCGGTAACCATGGCAATCATGTAGATCACCAACAGGATACCACCAAAAATAAGCACACCGTGAAATTGTTTGGTGCGAATATAGGCATCAACCGTGTGGCCCACTAACAATGGCCCCAAGAGCAATAGACCTGAGTTTACCAAAATGGCAATTAGTGCCAGCCAAAGGTTTTTACGTTCAGCGGATATCAGTTTTAGCAGGCTTTTTAAAGCCTTATAGGTAGATTGCTTTTCCTGCTTGTTGCTAAGCTGGTTAAGATTGTAGTTCATAATTACTGGTGCTCTGTTGTGAATTGTAAATCTGAACATATTCAGGACTGCTTTTCAGCAACTCCTGATGGGTTCCTTCTGCAATGATTTCGCCTTCCATCAGCAAGATCACTTTATCATAATGTTCAACAGAAGCTATTTTTTGGGTAATAGAAAGTAAAGTTAAACCTGGATAATTTTGCTGGATATTTTCCAGAATCCTTTTCTCTGTATTGGTATCCACACGGGCTGTAAAATCGTCTAGTAATAAAATCTTGGGATTCACCGCTAAAGCCCTGGCCAGCATAATTCTTTGTTTTTGCCCACCTGAAAGGCTGTTTCCGCGCTCCGAAACAATGGTATTCAATTGATCGGGCAAAGCATCTATAAAATCTTTAAGTTCTGCAGTGGCAATGGCTTTGGCCAGCGATTCGTCTGTAACGGTATCGCTAAAGGCAATATTTTCCCTAATGCTCATGTTGAACATGATACTGTCCTGAAATACAAAGCCTACCTGTTGGTGGAAATTCTCCTGGTTATACTTCTTAATTTCTTCGTGATCAAACAAGGCCGCACCAGAATCTGCTTCAATCAGACCTGTTAAAATATAAAGCAGTTGTGATTTGCCTGCAGCCGTAGGGCCAATAATTGCCGTTTTAGAACCTGCTTTGGCAGAAAATGATACCGACTTTAAAATTGGCTTCTGTCCAAAACTCAAAGTAATATTTTTCGCTTCTACATCTCCCTTCAATTGTGTAGTCAGGATGCCTGGATGTTTAATCTCCGCAGCATTTAACACCGTTTCTATCCTTTGGTATGACGCTGTAGCCTGTGCAATCACATTGCTCATAAAACCAATCACCAAAATGGGAAATATAATGAGGGTAAGGTAACTGCTAAAAGCAGTAAACTCGCCCAGGCTCATCGAATTGGTAATTACAAAGTGACCACCCAGCACTAAAATGCATAAACCAGATAAATTGGCTGTAAAAACAATCACCGGAATCAAGGCTGCAAACATGCGGAGGATGGATATCCCTAAATCTCTCGCTTTGGCATTTGCATCCAAAAATTTATGGTATTCTAAGGCTTGCGAATTAATTACGCGGATTAAAGCAGAACCCAAAATACTTTCGCTGATGACCTTGTTCAGCCAATCGATTACTTCCCTGCTCTTTTTGAAAAGCACTTTTACCTTGCTGAGCACATAAAAAAATGCACCGCCAATAATCGGTACAATCGCAATTACACAAAGTGCCAGTTTCCAATTGATCATCAGGAGCAGAATACTTGCCCCAACAATTAAAAATATAGATGAACAGATAGAAACAATAGCCTGCGAAACAAACATTTTGATCGAATCAACATCGGCGGTAAGGTTAGTCAGCAGTTTTGAGGGGTTAGCCTGAATAATATAGGCATGGCTTTGTCGCGAAATCTGATTAGATAACCTGGTTCTTAAATCTCTTGCCACACGCTCAGAAGCATAGGTTTGTACGATACTTTGTAAATAAGTAAAGATAAAAACCAGAACAATGGCCAGCGAAAACTGAAGCAGGATAGATTGAAGGTTAAAAGTTTTGTTGGTATAAGAATCGATACCGCTGGCAATAATCTTCGGTAAGAGTAGGTTGATACCGTTACTGAGCAAAGCAAACAGGATCAGCATAAAAATTAAGCCCCTGTAATTACCAAGTAAACTGAAAATACTGGGCTTTTTGGCTTCTTTGGTTTTTTCCATATCAATGAAGATACCTTAAATTGTAGGTTCCAAATTTAGCCGAATTAATTGATATCGTTTGTAAGAAAATTATAGAAGAAGAAGAAAGCTATAAAATTAAAAGAGTCTGTATCATAATTATAGATTTGTCATCCTGAGCTTGTCGAAGGACTTATTTAAATACCTCCTAAGGTGTTTCGACAAGCTCAACATGACATAACTTAAGGAGAAATTACTTTTATGATACAGGCTCCTACTTAATATTTAACCGTTTAAACAGTTAATTATCCTACTTGCTTTCTTTCAAAACCATATCAATCGTAATTGCGGTAGCTACAATCGCCACTTTTTGATTGCTTTCGGCATAACTGGGATCGATAGAAACATTATATTTATCGGCTGTGGTAAAAACCTCTTTCAAAGCACCAGCCCATTTTTTGTTGATTTTGCCCATTTCGGCACCTGCATTATTGGTAATGCTAAAGTTCCAGGCTTTCCAATCGCCAGATATTTTTGCAATCTCCTCTCCCGATGTTGGGCTTGAAATGGTAAAAGTTGGCTTAAAGAATTTGAATTTTTGTTTAATAATGCCCACTTCAACACCAAGCGGATCGGTCACAATAATTTTCGACATCCAGAAGGTCCAGCCTCTTGTAATGGTGGCCTGAAGCTGGTCGTTGGTATCGGTAATTTCCAGTTTAAAAGGCATCATACGCTTATCAACCAGCAAAGTTAAAGCCTTTTGCCAGCCAGAAATACGCTGTTTAATAATCCCGATCTGAGCGCCCTGATCGTTGTAAACCTTATACTCGTTTGCAAACTTCAAAAAGTTTACTTTCTCATCAATAAAATACTCGTCGCTTAAAAAAAATGGAGGAATCTGCTTGTTCATACTGTAGATTTAAATATTAGATAAGCTGCTAAAATATATATTTTTCAACAACCAGCTGTAATTTGATTTAGAATCATGGGTTCTTTTGGCAATTAGTACAAACCTTTAATGATAAACCCGATAGCAGTGGATGCCGGTATTTCACCGGCTGGAACGAATAGCGGGACTACCGTAACCTATGGAACACTCACGTTCATTTCCAAACCTAAAAAAGAGTTAAAAATGTCATTTAATAATTTTCATGAATAAACTAATCAGTAATACAATAGATAGAGAAAGCTAATTTAGCGGACAGCCCAACTAAATGTTACAGTTTCTTTCTACCAGATTTAAACCCAATTTGCCACTAAACATTGCTACCTTTGCAGCAAAAGCCATTGAAGAAAATGGTTAAACCCAAAATACATGATTGAAATAGGAAAATACAACGAGTTAAGAATTTTAAGCAAAACAGAAGCTGGATTAAACTTAACCGACGGCGATAAACTGGTGATCCTGCCTTACCAATACGTTCCAAGCGGCGTAGAAATAGGCGACAATATTAATGTTTTTGTTTTTGTACAGAAAGATGGCCGCTTAACCGGTACAACCCAGAAAGCTTATGCCGAAGTGGGCGATTTCGCTTTTTTGAAAGTGGTTTCTGATGGCGATGATGGCGTATTTATGGATCTGGGCATCGATAAAGATGTGTATGTGCCTGATCGCGAACAAAAAAGGCCAATGCAAAAAGGCTATAAATATGTGGTTTACCTGTATCTGGACGAAAGTAACGACCGCCTTTTGGCCTCTTCTAAACTGTACGATTTTGTTGAAGAAGATGGCTTCGATTTTGAAGAGGGCGACGAAGTAAGTTTATTGATTACCGAAGAAACTGATCTTGGTTTCAACGCCATTATCAACAATACCTATATCGGTTTGCTTTACAATAATGAGGTTTTCGATAATATCCAACCGGGCGAAATGCGTAAAGGATGGATCAAGAAAATCCGCGTGGAAGGTAAAATTGATTTAACCCTGCAGCAAAGTGGTTATGGCCATATTCTCGATTCGAAAGAAATGATGTTAAGAGAACTGAAAAAGAGTGGTGGTGTAATTGAGCTGGGCGATAAAAGCTCTCCTGAAGATATTTATCACCGTTTCCAGATCAGCAAAAGTGCCTTCAAAAAAACTATTGGTTCCTTGTATAAAGAGCGCTTGATTATGCTTTCTGACGATTCGATCAGACTGATTACAGACGAGGATGCTGAGTAAGTTAACCACAGATCAAAAGGATAAACACAGATAGTATCTATAATTAGCCACTAAGACACAGATTTAACACGGAACAGTTTTCTGAGATTTCTGTGCCTCCGTGGCCAATATATAAATCGTCATTTTGACTGAAGTGGAACGAAATGCAGAAATCTCTCCAGATAGATCTCTCCATTCTACTGCGTTCCAGTCGAGATGGCGACGCTTTTTATTAGCGTATGCCATTGATAGCGTAGTCGAAGGATCTCCGCTACGATCGAGATGAAGGGCCAATTTCCGTGATTTCCGTGCCTCCGTGGCAAAAACCTAATTCAGATTAAACTTTTCGTTCTGCACCTTAACCGCATTTGATGCTGAAACGATGGCCACGATCATAATCCCGATTACAATAGCCAAAATCACCTGCAAGGTAGAGTAAACTTTGGTTCCCGAAACAAAAATTTCTGATCCTTTAATCAGTTCGTTCCCTACTTTAGATTGTATTTTGATGAGTGCCGAAAGTTTGGCTAAAGTCTGGTTTGCGGCATTTCTACCCATCGATTCATAAATTGCCCTTCCCTCTGTGCCAGCCATGTTCAAAATTTTAGCCTCCAATCCCTGTTGAACAGTTAATGCCTTTTTAAGATCATTTAAAAAACTTTTTTCCTGCTTTACCAATAAAGTGAGTTCGTATTTATTAATTACCGAATCTATTTTACGGTTGTGTTTATTCATTTTCACCATACCAGTTGAAGGATGAACCGCACCATTACCTAACAATGTTTCCTGAAGGATCTCATTTTTATAATACAGATTTTCAGCAATAAAATATAAATCTGTTGCCGGTACCAGCCTGTCATTGTACATCGAAATAAAAGATTCGTTAATCTTCTCTACACTTTTATCCTCCAAAAAACGGATCAATAAGGTGCAGCACATGATGCAAAAAAGCAAGAAAGCAATTTTAAGCTTGTTTTTGAGACTAAAGGCAAATTTCATATATAATTGGTTAGTATGTTTGACCACAAAGACATATAAACACAAAAGAGAGTTCAATCGGTGTAATCTCTAAATCTGTGTAATCCCGTTTTAAAAGTAATCCTCCAGCGCCGTTTTTGCGAAAAGCTGAGGCGCAAAATTGACTAAATATAACTCTTTTTTTGCTCGTGTTACAGCGGTATACAACCAGCGGAGAAAATCGAGATCGATCATTTCTTCGGTAAGATAACCCTGATCAGCAAAAACAGCATCCCATTGGCCACCCTGTGCTTTATGACAGGTTACTGCATAAGCAAACTTGATTTGCAGCGCATTATAAAAGGGATCGGCTTTAATGGCCAACATCCGCTGTCGTTTATTGGCAATATGTTCATAATCTTCGTTAAGCCCATCAAAAAGCTTCTTATTTTGTTCGTAAGGCAGGTTTGCACTTTCTAAATTTAAGGTATCCAGCATTACTTTGCAGCTGATCTGCCCTGCAGCCGGAAAATCCATAAACTCCAAAGTAGCATCGGCAAAACGAAAACCATAACGTTCTTCCTCCCCCCTCACGCGGATCACCTTTGCCATATCGCCATTGGCAATAAAAGCGGTATCTTCATTATCTGGCAGCCAGAAATAATTGTTCCGCACCACCATAATCTGATCGCCTCCCGTTAACTCTTCTTCGCGGTAAAGCAGCCTTGCCCTAATTTGCTGGTTGTATACATTGGCCGATTTATTGGAACGGCAAACCACCAAAGTATTTTCCATACCGAATTTGCGGTAAGCATATTCTAAGCCCTCTACTAAACGTGCCCCTGGCATATTGTAAATATCAGTATAACTTTTAGTCAGGAATTTAGGCAATGGATTTTCAGGATTTTTGGCAATCTGGTTCCGCAGCATGGTGGCATTGGCCAGAATACCCGATTTCTTCCCTTGTCTTACAACTTCCTTTAGCTCAACAGACGAAACGGTTAGCGCAAATTTATCTTTAAGGTACTGCTCGTTCAATGCCGGACTGTCTAAACTCCCTACCGGAGGCAACTGCGCCGTATCGCCCACAAAAAGCAAAAAGCAGTTTTTGGTATTGTACACAAACTCGAGCAGATCTCTCAGTATCGAAGAGCCCGTTTCGTTAAACTCGTCGGCTATCATCGAGGCCTCATCGATAATAAACAACGTATTTTCGGAGAGGTTCGGCGCTAGCTGAAACTGCATTTCGGGCGATGCTGCTGAGCGTTTGCGGTAAATCCGTTTATGTATGGTTAAGGCTTTTCGGTATGAATACTGGCTCATTACTTTCGCTGCCCTTCCGGTTGGTGCAAGCAGTTCACTACGCAAATTAAATTGCTTCAGTACCTTCACTAAAGCCGCTACAGAGGTCGTTTTACCCGTACCCGCGTAACCTTTAAGCACAAAACAGCGGTACTCATCGTCCTGTTGTAAAAACACCGACATCCGTTCGCAAAAAAGCAATTGCTCCCTGGTAGGCGTATGTTCGTATGCAGAAGCAATAAGCTGGCTTTTATCCGGGATCATTAATGGTTAATTGTTTAAATGGTTAATCGGTTAACTGTTTTCAGGGCAAAAATAAAACCTGAGTTTTTAGCATCGGCTTAAGTTAACTAAACCGTATTGAAGCGATATCTCCCGATCTAATCGCCTGCTTGTTTTTTGCAAAGATTTTGATCGGGAATTTAGCGAAAAGACGGACTGCGGTAACCAACTGGCATTACAGTACCTTTTCAAATCAATACAAGGGTTATGCGCTTTGCTTCCTGCGCGCTGCTAATTACAAAAGTAAGGTTTCGATGCGATGTGCCATTACCATATTTTGTTTTTTACTAAAGCTGAAAATAGTAAAATGGCCATCCTGAGAGGCTACCAAACCGATAGATTGTGGCTGATCATTAACAAACTGGGCCACAGAAAAATGCCGCGTACCACCCAATTGTCCTGGATACAGGATTTTATCTTCACCACCAACAATAGGTTCCGAAAAGGCAATCTGTTCTACAGTTGGCTTGCCTTTAGCACGACCGATTTTTGCGCCAAAAGCAATCAGATCAAACTCTTCATTGATGATTGTTGCACCATCAACCGCTGTTAAACCTGCTAAGTGGTCAACCTCTCTACGCACAGCGCCCTGTGAAAATATCTCACTTTGGTTACCACTTTGTTTCGCCAAATTAGACAGGCCACAGAATGGAGGTTCTACCAAATACTGTATGGGGTGGATAATGGATTCTTCCCATTTCGTATCACCTTTCGGCACAATAAGCAAGGCCCCACCACGACCATGCGCACGCATAGACACTGAAAATTGGATCAGGATATTAATCGGGTCGTTCCAGCTGGCTAGAACAGTCAGATCTAATAAGGCCTGCAAAATAGGCGGACAATCTTTATTTGTACAGCTCCTGTCGTCTACGATACGGATCTGCTCGCCTTTTAGCACCGCAACATTGGTAAACTTACCGATGCCGTAAATCCTTCGGTGTTTAATCACGATCAGGCCAGGTTCAGAAACATCCACAACAAAACAAAAGTTCGGAATATTGAGGGTTGTACCCCAGATATAAAGTTCGCCATTCTCTTCCCAAACACCCAGGTGAATTCCGGAGCGCTCAATTCCAGGTGCTATTTTGGTGAGGGTATTGGCATTTAAGGCTAGCTTTTTCGCGAAACGTAATGGCTTCGAGGTTTGTTCTGGTGGTAAAAAAGCAATCGAAATCCGTGGCGAATGCCCTTCCTCCTTACGCAAACTGCTCCAAAAAGCAACATCGATTATCGCTTCAATTATTTTTCGATCCGGTTGAGTAGCCAAATCTATCTCACCCTGTGCAATTGCATTTTGATGCAGTTTGACAAAATGTTGCTCAATAGTTGCTGCAATCGTGTTTGCCGCTTTATAGGTAGGCTTATAACTCATGTTCCGAATTTAAGCCGAATATTTCGATTTTTGAATATCCGAAAGGTTTGATTTTGGTAAAAATATTTCGAGGTTTTAACCGCAAAGCGCGCAAAGACAAGATTAACCACAAAGGCGCAAAGCACACAAAGTGAATTGTATATTTTTGGCCGAACGTCATTCCTCAAGTGAACTGAGGTGTCTCAGGTGGTAAAAATAAAGTTCATTTGTTCATTGAGCAATTAGTAAGTAAGATGGCTAAGAATTATTTCCGTGAACTCCGTGTTTCCGTGGCAAAAAATTAAAACACTTCGGCCCAAAACCAAAAATTTAAGCTCATCTTACTGTTAATCCTCAAAAAAGTCTATTTTTGTTTCAATGAGTAACAATAGTCTCTTATTAGTCGACCCGAATTTTAAAGCTGGTGCATCTGCTAACTGCCATTTATTATTAAAAATAACGAATGACAGCCTTTCTTATGCTGTGGTCAGCAAGGATACAGAAGAGATTAATATCATTTTTGATAAACAAGGTTGTGAAGATGTACAAAAAGAACTGAAATCAGCCTTTGAAACTGATCGTTACCTCTCCTTAAACTATGCAACTGTAAAAGCGGCAATCCATACCTCGAATTTTATTTTCATCCCTGACGAATGGTTTGATGGTGAAAACCTGACCGTTTATGCTAAATATTTAGGTTCTGATGCTAAGGTTTATACTAAACATAATGAGAAACTGGGCTTTAATACTGTTTTTTGTTTAGATGAAGATTTAAAAGCAAATCTGCCCGAAAAAACAGATTTATTTCCACAATCTGAACCATTAATGGTTTTATTTAATCATTTGGCAGATGAATCTTTACTAATCGATTTTACAGCAGTATCTTTTAATGTACTCTATATCAAAGATAAAAAGATCGTTTTTCAAAACCATTATCAATCAGAAAATGCCGAGGAATTTAATTATTTCCTGTTGCTGATGATTGAACAACTGGACCTAACCGATGCCGTTCCCGTGTATTTACAAGGCATTATAAACGAAGATGATGAGCATTATAACTGCTTATTAAAATACTTTAACCAACTTTATTTCTTTCTTCCTGCTGGAAAACAAAATAGCGAATTATTGGCTGATATGCCTAAACACTATTTCAGCGGTCTCCTTGCTTTAGATTTATGCGAATAATTGGTGGCAAATTAAAAGGCATCCGTTTGCAGCCCCCTGCAAATTTACCGGTACGCCCAACTACGGATATGGCCAAAGAAGCACTCTTCAATATCCTCAACAACAAATATGATTTCGAAAGCTGTACCGTTCTGGATTTATTCTGCGGTACCGGAAATTTAACTTTTGAGTTTGCCTCACGCGGGGCAGAAAGTATTTTAGCCATTGATATGGATTATGGCTGTGTAAACTGGGTTAAAAATACCGCAAAACAGCATCAGTTTGATCAGGTTGATGTGCGTAAAGGCGATGTTTTCAAATTATTAAAACAAATGACCGGCGCTTACGACCTGATATTTGCCGATCCGCCCTACAATATGCCCAACATTCCACAAATTCCGGTGATGGTTAAAGAACAACAATTACTTAAACCCGATGGTTTACTCGTTGTAGAACACCAGAGCAATATGAAGCTGAACAGCCAGCCCGGCTACACCGAAACCAGAAAGTATGGTAATTCGTCTTTCAGTTTTTTTGAGTTTAGTTAGTAGTCGATAAAATTTCTTTAGCCAGTATAATATTATTTTCTTTTTTGAAAGCGTATAGGCAATAAGTTGTGGCAGCCTTCAGTCCTGCTTTTCATTGCAATCAGGCTTATTGTCAAGGGCCTGCTTCAATCCTATACCATTGAACTTCTTAATGCCCTTAATTTCTTAATGATAAAACATTAAACCATACGTATTCCGTGTATATCCGTGTTTCCGTGGCAAAAAATACAGAAGACCAGAATCGTCTTGCTGAATTTATTATTTTCAATTGTCTTGTAGCTACTATGTGGTCAGCATCTTTTAGTATAAAGACCCTGAATTAAATATGCATTGAACTTCCTAATACCCTTAATTTCATAATGATAAAACATTAAACCATACGTATTCCGTGTATATCCGTGTTTCCGTGGCAAAAAAACAACCTTATTTGTATCCTTCGTGTCTTAGTGGTAAAAAATTCCGCCATAAAAATCTATATTTGAATCATGAAGATAGCGCTATTTCCAGGCTCATTTGATCCGATCACTATTGCTCACGTAAATATTTTACAACGTGCCACTCCCCTTTTCGATAAAATTGTAGTAGGTATCGGACTCAACAGCGCTAAACAGAATTTCTTAAGCGCAGAGCAGCGCCTTCAGATTTTACAAACTGTTTTTAAAGGCTATCCGAATATCGAAATCCAAACATACGATGGCCTAACCGTAGATTTCTGCCGAAAAATAGATGCCACCTATATGGTTAGGGGCATCCGTTCAGCTGCTGATTTTGAATATGAAAGAGCCATCGCGCAGATTAACCAGACGATGATGCCTGAGGTAGAAACCATTTTACTCTTAAGCAAGCCCGAATACTCAGCCATCAGTTCTACCATTGTACGCGATATTTTAAGAAACCATGGCGATGTAAGTCCATTCGTGCCAAAAGAAGCCCTTAGTTTTTTGTAAGAAATTTGGCACCGTTACATTATTCCCCTCTTCCAGAGGGGTGTCCGCAGGACGGGGTGTCAAACCTGTACTCAACTGATCTTGGCGTCTCGCTAAGACATAATTATTTCTATACCGAATACCGATTACGAGAGACAAAGTATAGTGTCTCATCCGACTTCATCCTCTTTATCTTCCTAATATTAACAGCTAGTGCTTAAATTTTATTTAATTTAACCTGTAACGTTTTTTAAAATCGCTTACCAATGGGTTATATATTAAATGAAAGAAACAGAAAACATATTTCTTACCCTGATTAATCAACACAAAGCGATTATACATAAGATTTCGAAAATGTATATGAACGGTTTTGAAGAGCAGCGTGATCTGTTTCAGGAAATTGTATTACAGCTTTGGAAAGCTTATCCCACTTTTAAGGGTAATTCCAAATTTACCACCTGGATGTACCGTGTCTGTTTAAATACAGCTTTAATATACTTTAAAAAGGAGAACAGAAAAGTAGATAAGACACCTTTAGACGAAAATATTGATATAATTGATGTAAATGAGAGCGAGGGAAAAGAAGAAAAACTGGCTTACCTGTATACCGCCGTTCAAGAGCTGAATGTGATAGAAAAAGCCTTGATATTTCTCTTTCTCGAAAATCAATCCCATCGCGAAATTGCCGAAAACCTGGGCATCAGCGAGGTAAATGCACGGGTAAAACTGAACCGAACTAAAGAAAAATTACAATCCATCATAAAGAAAAACGGTTATGAATTTTGACGATATAAAAAACGAATGGAATGCTGAAAGTCCGGAAGGAAGTAACATTTCGACCGATATGCTTAAAATAAAACAAGCACATACCCCAATCGACAGGATCAGGGGAAAAATGAAACACGAGTTTTTTTACCAGATCTTCTTTTTGGTTATCATGGCCTTTGTTCCTTACTTTTTTGATTTTTCATCAGCTATGGATCAGGTATTTTTAATGTTTTACGCCATCACTTGTGGTTTTACAGCCTATTACTTTATAAAATTCTACCTCTTCTATAAAAATTCATACGATATGAGCCTGGATACACGTAAAAATATCCTTTGGTTTTATTACGAAATGAAATTGAATATCGAACTTTATAAAGCCCTGACCTATATTGTTGCCTTTATCGGAATTGCCTTTCTTGCAGTTTACCTGTTTGTAGAAAAGGCTTCCATTTTCGCCAGGATTTTAGGCAAACTATCGCCTGTTTACATCTTATTAAACTGCTTTTTCACCATTCTGATTATAGGCGTAATTACCGAGTTATGGGCATGGTATTATTATGGCAAACATTTAAAACAAGTAAAGAAGGTAGTGGATGAACTGGATTATGAATAATCGGTGCAGTCAGATAAAAATATTTGACACCATAGCTACCAAAGGTGCTGACCACGTAGTAGCTACAAGACGATTAAAAATACTACCTCTACTTGTAAAATAAGTTCAGCAGGACGATCTCTGGGATAGAACACTTATAGTATTCCTCCGGCTCTTAAAACATCCATAATTGATGGAAAAGTATTTTTAACCACCGGTGAAATGTGGTTTTTGTCCAGCCAAACAGCTTCATCAATCCCTTCTTCTTTCTGAGGGACCAATTTTGGCTCGCCTTTAACCTTCATTTTGTACCAGTTCGTTTTCTTGATTACCATTTTAGTACCAATCGGGTAAACGTGATAGGTTTTACAAAGTTTTTCTTCGCGTTTAAACACCTTAATGCCGCACTCCTCTTCTACCTCACGAACTGCCGTTTCTTTCATTTTTTCACCTTCTTCAAGCTTTCCTTTGGGTAAATCCCACTTTTTATTTCGAAAAATAAAGAGATAATTTCCATTTGCACTCTCCACCAAACCACCTGCAGCTTTAATAATAGTACAATCTTTCTTTAGTTTTTTAAAGGTCTCCTGAGGATTTTTTGTCAAGAAAATATAGCTCTTCTTCGAACCATTTTTTAGTTTTTTGTAGAACATTTGCAGATCAAAATCCTGGAATTCAAGTTGTTGAATTTTCTCCTTTTGCTCTGGCAAAAAATCTGAGATAAACAAAGTGTTATCGTTGATATAAATTCTATAATTTCTTGGCATATATTTTAAAACACATTAACAGCATAAACTGCGCTTTACAGCAGCATATTCCTTTCCCGATTACATTTAAAGAGTTCTTTCTGCGAAACCTATATATTTTGCAATGCTCTAAAAGTAGAAAAATTGTTGGGTTATTTATAGGGTATAAAAAAAGGTTACAACAATTAATGTTGTAACCTTATCTAAATTAACGCTCTCAATCAAAGATTGATGCAAGGCTCTCACCCCTTGCTTGCTACAAATATATAATAATTTATTAAAGAGTGAAA